>JBDNDI010000240.1:0-4537 GCA_046719195.1 Spirochaetales bacterium
AATCGAATAATCCAATATGGGAAGAGATGCAAGACACGAGGGGATTATTCACCTCGTGTCCAAAATGCGGGAAGTTTCCGTACAATACCTGGTAGAACGGTTTGGCGTTAGTGAGGCCACCATCCGGAAAGATTTAACTTTTCTGGAAGAAATGGGGTACTTAGTGCGGACGCATGGGGGTGCAATTCTCGCAGAGGATCGAAACCAGGAAATACCCCTTTCCCAGCGAGAACAGCGTAACTTGCAGGAAAAACTTTCTATAGTTAAGCAGGCTAAGACTTTTATCCATGAAGGAGACACAATTTTTATTGATTCTGGATCCACCTGTCGTCTTTTAGCCCGGGAAATACGGGACATGACAGTACGAGTTATCTGTCATTCTTTAGGTGTGTATGAGGAACTAAAAACAGCCCCCAACCTTTCCCTCTTTGCTTTAGGGGGAAGCTATCGAAAGGATGCAGAGTCCTTTATAGGGCCTATAGCGGTAGACAACCTAAAGTATTTTCAAATACAAACCTGTTTTATCGGCACAGCTTCTTTCTCTGACAAGGGAATTTTTGCAGCTCAGAACATTATCGAAGCCCAGTTAAAAGCGGAGGTCCTCAGGGTGAGCCGCAGGAGGATTATCTTAGCGGATCACACTAAGTACAACACCTTTGGATTTTCCGTGTTTGCCCGACCAGGAGATGTGGATATATTAATTACAGACCAGGCCTTTCCTGATCGGGATACATTTTTACAATTAGGAATCGAAGTACTGCTAGCTTGAAGAGGCCAACTGTACCTCCCCGGAACGTAGATACACTAGGTACACCTGAACGGGTTTTCCCCAAAGCGCATAAGCTGCTTTCCTATACTCCACTATCTGCGTCTTGTGATAATGCACATTGAGGTATCGGTCTGTTTTAAAATCCAATACCCAGGTTTCCTTTTTGCCTTCCCTTAAATGCAGCACCAGATCCATTCTTCCCCTAACAAATCTAAGGGTAGGCTCTACCTGTTTTAATACAAAGGGCACTTCAATTTCTACACAGGTTGGATCTAAAAACTCCGGATCTAATTTAGTGCCAATAGGAAAAGGAATCAAATAGGTACGCGCAAAATCGGTTTGCAAAAATTGTAGGGCCAACCGAAGTGCCTCCTTGAATAAGGGAACCCAATGCTCGGGGAACGAGCAACTTCTTCGTACCTGGTTAGTACGAGGGAGCTCTCCTGGAGGTAGGGTGTACTGTTGGAGTTTGTTCCCAGCCGCAGCTTCCCTTCTAAACTCAGATATCCACCTGTTTATTTTTTCCCTTTGTTCGAGGTTACCTTGGCCTTCAAGTAGATCCTCTACCACCGCATGGCAGAGACTACCGAAATACTCTTCTAAAACCTTTCCCTTCTCCTGTAGTAGAGGATCTATTGAGGTGGGAGGCAATTCTATCGGAGCCGACTTGCCAGGTATTTCGCTTGGTTTCGATTCCTTTTCTTGAACCGCGGCTGATCCTTGGAAAGGGGGTTCTTCTGCAATTTCGGTAACGGAATACAAGGTCTTGTTCACTTGGGCAGGGGATAAGGAGTGCTGGTACAGGGTTTGAATTTGATCTTTAGATAAGGTGGGGGGCTGGTAAGGAGCTATAATGTTTTCCTCTGGTACCTCGGGGATCTCCCTCACCTCTATTACCGAAACGATTTGCTCCGGCAATTTTTCAAAAGGAGAAGAGTCAGGTAAAGGCCCGGATGTACCCAGGGCTTTTGCAAGGAGAGATAAAAAAGCCTGTTCTGATTCTTGATTTCTTTTATGGAGCACGCCCGATATTACTAAAAAGGACTCTGCTCGGGTACAACCTACATAGAACAATCGCTTCAATTCTGCTTTCTCCGCTTCTTCATTTTCTTTTTTCCCTACCTCGTAAAAGTAATTGTACCGTTCCTGTCTTTCCCCCAGTCGCACGGTAATACCATACCTTTCCGACATGTAAAAAGGCGCGCTGCCTGATCCTTTTCTTCCGGTATTTCCTGCATTGGCTATTAGTACTACCGGGAATTGTAACCCTTTGGCTCGATGTAAAGTTAAAATCTGAACCCCTTCGACCTGGTCCCGCTGAATCTCAAGCTCCGGAATTCTTTCGTACTTTCCTAAGTTCGGTCTCAGACGATCTAAAAAAGCCTGGACAGATTCCCCTCTACCCAGCAGGGCGAACTCCCGTAGGTAGTCATACAATTCTAAATAGGAATGAAAAGCAGGGGACCTTAATACATAATACCGGTATCCACCTTCGTACCATAGATAAGACAGCAGTTCGGGAATAGGAGTAGTATCCAGTCGTTTTTGTACTTCCCGATACAGATCTCTTCCTTTCTGGAACTTCTCTCTCTCCTCTTCGGAAAAAGACCCTAACCCTTCTTCAGGTTCAAAGGGAGAAGCTTCCTGCAAAAGAAGTTCAATTACCTGCTCATCCCCCATTCCTACAAAGGGGGATCGCAAAAGGGCTGCGTAGGCTAACCGGTCCTGGGGATACAAGACGCATTGTAACAGCGCATATATGTCGTTTACTGGGGATTCTAAAAAAAGACTGCGTATTCCTGAAGTAGTGTAGGGAACATGGCATAGACGCAACATCCGCTCATAGCGGATAAGATTGCTGGTAGATCGCAAGAGGATAGCAAAATCTTCGTATCGGGCAGGTCGTTCTACCCTAAGTTTCCGGTCCCAAACAAGTAGAGAGCCTGACTCTACCCAGCTCCGGATTTGTTTAGCTAAAAAGTATGCTTCCGCATCGTCAGAGTCAACGGAGGGAATCTCATCTGTCCCCGTATCCTCGGCATCTTTTCTCGTTTTCTTGTAAAAAAGGAATACCCTGGGGATACAACCCTCTTTTTTTGCTTCTCCGGCGCCTGTAGCATCATCCCCCCTTATTGCATCCTTACTCTGTATAACCGGAGATTTTAAAGGCTCAAACCGTGCCTCATTATCCCTTGCGGAACCAGATTGGGGCATAAGTCGCTCAAAGAGGTAATTGAAAAACCGAATCAAGTCTGGATGACTACGATAATTGTAAGAAAGATGTACTTCTCTCCCACCTGCCTGCGCCAGTTCTTCTGCCAATCCCTTCAATACCCGAACATCTGCCCCCCGAAACCGGTAAATTGACTGTTTCTCATCCCCAACGAAAAATAATTTCGTCGGATCCAGATCATACACGGAAGGAATTCCATCGGACAGGGTATCTTCTCGTTCGGCTAGCAGGTACAGGAGGTTCTTCTGCAGCTGGTTGTTGTCCTGAAACTCATCAATAAGAATAGCCTTAAATTTTTGCTTAAACCACTGACGCAAGGATTTGTTCTGCATCAGAATATCTACGGCCATTTCTGCAACATCCTTAAAGGTTAGAATACCCCGGAGTTGCTTCAACCGCTGAATCCTTTGCTGAAACTTTTCTAAATACGGGTATACGCTGGCAAGTTCAGAACGGGATTCTTCCGTTTTTATCAACCTGATTAATAAATCAAGCCTTTGCCTTTTCTCTCCCTGGATCCGAACCAGGGTATTTTTGTAACGCTCCAAATCCTCTTCGGGTACTCTCCCCGGTAGTCTTACATTCTTAAGATATTCTATTATTTCTAAAGGCTGATCAAAAAGCTCTTTTAACCGGTCTGCCACCTCTCTTTGCGTTTCTCTTGCCCGATCTGCTTCTTTTCCCCTTGTCCCGGTTAAATCTATAGCGAGCAGGAGTTCTAAGTCCTGTTTTAAGCGCTTCAGTTCCTCCTCTCGTTCCTTTTGTAAGGACTGAAACTGTTTTTCCAATAACATGTCAAAGGATACAGGTTTACTAAAAACAAACTCGTTAAAAGCCAGTTCGGTTAGACTGGATAGTATGGTTTCTATCCCTCCCTCCCTTTGTATGAGATCAACCATAGGGCCTTCTGCCTCGTCCACTAAAAAGGAAAGAGCTTCCTGATACAGCAGATTCCAGACCGCCTGGTCTTCGGTAGTAAAGGTAGGAGATAAGCCATACGGTAAAGCATCGGAGCGCACCACGAAAGAACAAAAAGAATCCAGGGTAGATATCCAGGCCTGATCGAACCTATCTAGCTGAGGTTTAATGACTGGATCCTCTGCATGTTCCCGTAATAGCCTATAAATCCTCTCGTACATTTCAGTAGCAGTTTTGCGTGTAAAGGTGAGGGTAAGAAGAGAATCCACCGTTGCCTGTTGTTGCTTTAAAAGATAGAGGTAACGGTAAGCAAGAACCGAAGTTTTTCCAGAACCGGCTCCTGCAGTTACCACTGCGGAAGTAGAGGAACTAACAGCTTTTATCTGATCCGGATCAAGGGATGAAAACCAGTTATCCATACCCGTTCCTCACTTTAGGTTAGAAAATATTTTGTTCGGCAGAGGATCCGATACGAGCAGTATCGACAGGCTTCAATTTTTTTTGCTTCAAGCGCTTTATTCCGCTCTTTAGGGTCCCGAAAATCTCCCTCCGAAATATAGTTAAATATAATAGTGGCAATATCTTTTAATTTATGAAAAGCCTCACGTAGTTCTTGC
>JBDNDI010000241.1:0-4518 GCA_046719195.1 Spirochaetales bacterium
GCATCTGTGCCCAATCGCAAGCCTCTGTACCCCCTGCTCCCGAATGTATGGTTAAAAAGGTGGATAAGGGGTCTAACTCGTCACTAAACAATTCCAATAAGCGAAGTTGTTCGTATTCTCTGCGATGTTCTTGTAAAGCTTTTCGAATATCTTCTTCGAGAGAGGAATCCCCCTCAGATTTCGCTAGATCACAGAGGTCCCTCAATTCTTTCATAGATTGAAGAAGCTTTTCCCAGGGTTCTATCTTCTGTTTAAGTCGTTTTAAGCGGGTTAAGGATGCCTCTGCTTTTTCTCGATTTTTCCAGAAATCTGGATGGGAAGATTCTATTTCCAGGTCTCGAATTTCAAATTGGATTTTTTCGGTGTCAAAGGTGCCTCCAGGTTTCTAGAATCTGATCATACAGCCCTTCCCATTCTTGTTGTATATTTTCCTGCATTAGTGCCTCCTTGCCTAGTTACCTACAGGATACCGATAAGTTTTAGAAAAAACAATCTCTGGACTAAAGCCACATCTACCGATAATAATAAGAAATACATGAAGAAGATCAACTATTTAACTTTGTTATTAAGCTTCATTATTGTCTTAATCAATACTCCTTTTTTTGCCTCAGGAGAAGTACCCTCAACTTACATTTCTCAGCTAAAAGTTGCTCTAAAAAGCCCCCAGATTAAACTAACCTGGAAAGATGCATCCGAAGGTAGCGGTACTGTATTAATTTACCGACACACTGAAGAAATTAATGCTTCAAATTGGACCCAGGCAACTTTAGCAGGCCGAGTTCCCTATGGAACAGAGACTTTCATAGATACACCGAATAGCGCAGGTTCTTACTACTATGCTCTGTTAATTCAAGAAGAGAACGGCAACATTCATAGAGAGTTCCTTCCCTTTCGGAATAAAACAGTTACCCCCGTAGTAGTGGAATCAGTTGCTTCGGAAGAGGAACGGGCAGCTTATATTCTAGCGATATCGGCTGAAGCTTTGGAAGACCGGATTGTTATCCGATTTATTGCCTCGAGAGGAGACAGGGAACTGCTTTTATATCGGAGTACCGATCCTATAGTAAGTTTAGAAAACCTGCTCTCCGCTACAGAGATAGCTAAATTTTCTAGTACTACAACTGAATGGGTAGATTATCCTGTACCTGGTGTCCCTTACTACTATGCTGTAGTAGATGCAAAACTAATGGAGTTAAAGCAACCTCAGTTAGAAAAAGGTAAGAATTTGACTTCTACCTTTGCAGAAATTCCTTTGCCTTTAGAAAGAAAGGTGGAAGAATTCTTCCTATCCCCTCTTCCCCCGCTAACTATCAGACCCATTCCCCTGCCCTATTACGTTCTTAAAAAAACTTTAGAAGAGGGGAAGCCTTTACCTGGAGGAATTCAATATCCCCCTACATCCCCCATATCCCCTTCTACAGCTAGGGCAATTGAGGAATTGATAAAGCCTTTGGAAAGTATATCCACCCCATCCCTGACCCCTACGGTATTGTCTATCGATAAATCAGTTACTTTTGACAAAGAAGAGCAGATGCTTTTGGCAGTAATCCAGGGTCCTTTCAGAAAAAAGGAATGGGAAAATACGGTAAAACAAATAAATCTATTGGTTAAACTGCCCTTAAGCCGAGAGGTAAGGAATAGAGCATTCTTTTATAAAGGGCAGGCCCAATACTTTTTAGGTTTCTACCGAGAGGCCTTTATGGATTTTTTACTTGCTTCTTCTGAATACTTTCTAGAAACTCAACCATGGATGGATGGAATCCTTCAACTTATACAAAATCAACCTTCCAGGTAATCCGGTTTTCCCAAGTAGCTCCTTGCTCTAAAGCGATTTCCCAATAAGGGATAAAGCTTTCTTCCCGGCATAGACCTTCCAATTGTAGGGAAGGAGAAAGATTGCTCTTTAGAGCATTCCATCCCCGAACAGGTTCAAGAGTAGAAAAACTTAAATACGTGTTATTCCCCTTATCTTCAATAACTAATTCCCCTAATATTTTCTTTCCTTCCCGCCCCTCCGCTGCCGATATTTGCACACTGTGAAGATCCGGGAAACTTAAAGACAAACCCACACCAAAAGTGAAGGAAACAGGAATACCACTGTTATTGGAAATGGAATAATATAGATTGATAGTGGAACCTTTAAAAATAAATTTTTTCACAATCCGAATCCCAATTTCCTCTTTTTTCTGAATAATTGTACCTTTTTGCTCTAACACCAACTCGCTACGTTCTTTATCACACTTTACTACTCGATAAGGGGTATCAATAAAATTCTCGGACTTAGCACTATTGCTAAAAATATAGTCAAAGAAACCACCTTGCGGAACCTTAAAATAATTCCAGGGTCTTTTTAAAGTATCCAGTTCAAAAATTCTTCCACCCCGAACATGAATATAGGCATTTATTTCCTGTCCCTGATAAAGGAATTCTTCTCTCCCATCTAGATCAAAATCTAAAACCACCACGGAAGGAATAAAAACACCCTTTTCTCTCGTAATTCGTTCTGCTGTAATAAGGGATCTGTAAGCAGTAGCTATAAAGGTATATCCCCCTTCCAAATGAGCGGAGGAGTATGCTTTTCCAAACTGCCCTTTCCAGAGTTCTTCCTTAGCTGAGTTCTTGCGATACTTGTCACCTTTTATTCCGTTTACAAGTAGATGAACATACTGCATCTTTGCATACAAGAGGTTGCATTCCGAAAATCGAGTTAAAAACTGCCGGAAAAACCCGGCTCCGAAAAGAAAATATTTTTGCTTTGCCCCTAGTTTTTCTTTCAGCTCTAAGTATTTCTGGGCGCGATCTTTGGGTAAGGCATGCACCATCCTTTCCTCGTTAGAACCGCAGGGAAAGTAGGTTTTATCGCCAATAGGCCCCTGCCGAAGGTATCGCGTGGGTTGCGTAAGCTGTATCCGTGAGGAGTTACGGATTTCTTTATATATGTTTTCCCAAGCAGGGTTGAAAGATTCTGCAGGTAGCAATAGGGTAATGACTCTATCTTCCTCCGTAGAGTGGTGGGCAAGAAACGCCTGGAGTACTTGTTGGGGAGCAACGCCGTGAAACATAGGGGATAGGTCTTCAAAAAGGGGAAACACAAGAATAGCTTTTCCTTGATCTTCTGTAAGATACGGCAAATATCTATTTGTTACACCCGTTGCATTAAAGTGGAATTCGCCGAGAAAAGTATACTCCATCCCACAAGTTCGTAAAGTAGAAGGAAGCCAGGGCTCCCATTCTAATTCCGGAAGGAACAACCCTCTTGGACGTTTACCAAATTTTTTTCGTATATAGGTAGTCATCTGTTCAATCTGGCCTAAAGCATCCGATCGAGGAAGAATGGTAAGTATAGGATCGTAGTAAGCCCCCCCTAAAAGCTCCACCTGCTTTCTAGAGATCATTTCCTCTAATACATCCAAAAACTCCGGATGTTTCCTCTCCAACCACTGTAACAGTACTCCGGAATAGTACAAAACAGTTCGGACCTCCGGGTACAGGTATAGGGTGCTTAGAAATGGTTTAATAAAGTGCTGATATCGCTCTTCTTGTAGTTTTTCAGGTATACCTAAAGGTAGGATATTGTAAGTACCGAAGATCAACCACAACTGTCCTGGCATTCCGTCCGCCTTTATTCTTCGACGTAGTGCTTAATTATGCACTTTGTAGGGCAATCTTCTGCTGCATACTTTCTTTCTCCATGTCGTTTGTAGTTAATTCTAGCAAGGTTGCGTTCAATGAAAAATCCCCCATCCACCAATCGTCTTTCACAAATTCTACACCCCGTGCACCCTACGGAGCAGCTTTCCAAGGTCTTTGAGCCATCGTCTAACGAATTACAAGCCACTAGATAATCTGCATTTCTTGGCAGAAAACGTAGAACGCCTGTCGGACAAATCTGCACACACAAACCACAAGATGTACAAGTTTCGCGATCTACCCAAACCGTTCCTGTAGGGTCGTAATGAATGGCCCCTACCGGACAAAGACGAATGCAACTTCCCATCTCTAAACAGGCATATTTACAAACCTTGTTTCCTTGAAATAAGGCATACAAGGCTGTACAGTCATCTAGCCCTCTGTAGGTAAAAATATATTTTGCTTTATTCTTACCTCCCTTGCAATGCACCTGAGGATAGGTTTGATCTTTTAAGTTTAGCTCAACTGAATTGAATTTTTCCAGAGAATTATAGGGATTGTTTGGAATTTTTTCTTCAGAATCTTCTGGATCTAAAGCGTATAAAAGCCCAAGTAATCCTCCTACAAAACCTACGGTAACTAGGGTATATAAAATGTTTAATAGTACTGCCATAAATACATTATTCCCACAGTCTAGTTATCAAGGCTGTATCAATAGCAAAAAAGGCCATGGCTATTAATCCAGCAGAAATAAACAAAATGGGGGCACCTTGCATTTTTCTCGGTACTCCCTCTATTACAAACTGCTCCCTTAGTATGGATAAAAGTCCTATTGCAATAATATATCCCGCTCCGGCAGCAACTCCGGAAATTAGACTTTCTAAAAAC
>JBDNDI010000242.1:0-4500 GCA_046719195.1 Spirochaetales bacterium
TGCAGGGTTAGGCAACGGAGGTTTAGGTCGGTTAGCAGCCTGCTTTATCGACTCCCTCGCTACCATGGAGCTACCAGCGTTTGGGTACGGACTGCGGTACGACTATGGTATTTTTCGCCAGGATATTGAAAACGGATATCAGGTAGAACATCCCGACGATTGGTTACGAGGAGGAAACCCCTGGGAAATTGAACGCCCGGATCTCTGTGTACCTGTGAACTTCGATGGTCGGGTGGAAAAACTTATGGAAAACGGTAAGTGGGTGTACCATTGGGTAGACACACAGATAGTGTATGGTATTGCCTACGACATCCCTATTGTGGGATATGGCGGGAAAACCGTAAACACCCTACGGTTATGGGCAGCCCGCGCACCTCAGGAGTTCAACTTACAGGAGTTCAACGAAGGAGATTATGTAGAAGCGGTTAGCCAGAAGGTAAATGCAGAAAATCTAACCAAGGTGTTGTATCCTAACGACACCCAATATTTAGGTAAAGAGCTACGTTTAAGGCAACAATACTTTTTTATTGCTTGTTCCTTATGGGACATAGTACGAAGGTTTAAAAACTCCGCTTCCTCCTGGAAAGACTTTCCCAAATATGTGGCCATTCAGTTAAACGATACCCATCCCTCTATGGCCATCCCCGAATTGATGCGAATACTGATGGATCAAGAGGGCCTAGATTGGAAAACTGCCTGGGACATTACCGTCCGCACCTTTGGGTACACCAACCATACTTTAATGCCCGAAGCCCTAGAAAAATGGCCCCTTCCTATGTTCGAGAAGTTATTTCCTCGGCATATACAAATTATCTATGAAATAAATAACCAATTCTTAAAAGAAGCTGCTATTCGTTTCCGAGGCAACCCTGAAAAGCTCCGTTCGGTTAGTCTGATTGAAGAAGGGGAGCCCAAACAAGTCCGCATGGCCTTTCTCTGTATTGTAGGCTCCCATTCCACCAATGGAGTAGCGGATTTACACACCAAATTGCTGAAAAGCACTCTGGTACCGGAAATTGCAAGTATTTACCCCCAGCGATTTAACAATAAAACCAACGGCATTACCCACCGGCGCTGGTTGCTAAAGGCAAATCCAGGGTTGGCCTCTCTAATAACCGAAGCTATTGGCCCTGGGTGGATTCTACAAATGGAGGAACTGAAAAAACTTCTCCCCCTAGCCGAAGATCCGGCTTTCTTAGAAAAATTTCAGGAAGTAAAGCGGAAAGCCAAGGAAACCTTCGCCTTTCGTCTGTCCGATCTACACGGATGGATTATTAATCCTGACACCATCTTTGATTTTCAAGTAAAAAGAATCCACGAATACAAGCGACAGTTGTTGAATGCTTTACACATTGTGTACCTATACAGTCAGATCAAGAAAAAAGGTACCCAAGGTTTTGTGCCTCGAACCTTCTTTTTTGGGGGCAAGTCTGCGCCGGGCTACGCCATGGCAAAGCTAATCATAAAATTCATAAACAACCTATCCCAGGTTATTAACAACGACCCGGACATGGAAGACCTGCTTAAAGTGTACTTTCTTCCCAACTACCGGGTTACCTTAGCCGAGGAACTGTTACCTGCGGCGGAAGTCTCTGAACAGATTTCTCTAGCGGGAACAGAAGCTTCGGGAACCGGTAATATGAAGTTCATGTGTAATGGCGCTCTTACTATAGGAACCTTAGATGGAGCGAATATTGAAATCGCCGAAGAAGTAGGAATGGAAAATATTTTTATTTTTGGATTGCGGGCAGAAGAAGCGTTAGAGCTCTCTAAAACTTACAAGGGCGAAGAATACTACTCCAAGGATCCGGATATTCAGGAAGCTCTCGATCTAATCTTTTCCGGCTATTTTAACATCAATGAACCGGGTATTTTCGATCCGCTCAAAGACATGCTGCTTCACCACGACCGATATTTGAACCTGGCCGACCTACCTAACTATATCGAAGCCCAGAGAAGCATTGCCTCTCTGTACCAGAATCCCAAAGAATGGTGGCGTAAAGCGGTAATAAATGTAGCCCATTCCGGTAGGTTTTCTTCCGACCGAACCATCCGGCAGTATGCGGAAGAAATCTGGAACATTACCTCCTGTCCCATAGAACGAAGCGAAAACCCCATAGATACGCTAGAGGAAGCCCGAAATCCAGTAGCTAATGGAAACGGCAGCTCTCAACGTTGAACTTCTAAAAACTTTTTCCTACGAGTCTCCCCAGCTCTAGTACTCCTCTCCCTAATGTACCCTTCTAGGGAGAGCTATCTTGCCCAAAAAATATGAATTAAAATCTGGGCAGTGATAACAGCAGATATAGAGAAGGGGACACTGAGGCGGGTAAACTGTAAGGTGTTGATTTTTATTCCCCGTTTTTCTAGCATACCACAAGCAAGCACATTAGCCGTTGCTCCCACCGGAGTAATGTTACCCCCTATACCCGTACCAATTAGCATGCCATAATAAAGATAATGAGGGTTAATGCCTAGAGTTTTCGCAAAATAACCACATACAGGGATCATAAGAACCGTATACGGTACATTATCGATGAAGGCAGATAATATAACACTCAGCCAGGTAATAAGCATAAATACCCAGAAAGGATGTTTAAAACCCACACCCATAAGAAAGGTTACGAATCCCGAAAGAAGTCCTACCCGATCTACCGAGTCTACCACGATAAAGATCCCTATGAGAAACAGCGTAGTTTCCCAGTCATACTCCCGCACTTCTTTCAGCGCTTTTTTCCCCAGAGTAATAACGCAAAGAAGGCCTAACCCTAGGCCTACCCAACCCTGCCAGCTTATCCATCCCCCTTTTCCCGTTGGAGGGTCGGAGGGAGATAGGATTAAAGCAAATACACTTAAAATAAAGGCGGTAGCAGGTCCAAGATGAAAAACCCCCTCTTTTACCTTTCCTTTTTCTTCTAATTTTCTATCTATCAAAAGGATTAAAAATGTAATTCCGCCTAATAGAGTCAGAAGGGAAAGAGTAGTAAGATACTTTTTAAGAAAAAAACAACTCACTCCACCGGCAATACCAGTAAAAAAAACAACGAGCGTAGTGGGACGAGGTTTGTACTGCTCTACTTCCACATGCAGGGGTAAGTTCAGTTTGCGGTGAAGGAGTAGTAAAGAGAAGAGGGCAACCAATACTCCTACAATCGAGAGGGTGCCTAGACCCGGTCTGCCCTGCAGCCAGTAGAAGTCTAGAAAAGTCATCCGGGTAGTCATGGCTAAAATGATAGCCGGGGGGTCTGCCACCATAGTAACCGTTGTAACCACGTTAGATGCAATTGCGATACTGACAAGATAAGGAAAGGGATTTCGTTTTAAGCGGTCTGCCACATCTAGAGCCAAAGGGGCTACCATAAGGACCACCACGGGATTCGGCATAAAAGAAGAAAGAAGAGCTGCCACTGCACTAAGGTAAAAAATAAGTTCTTTCTCTGACCGGAGCCTGGGTAGTATAGCATCCGCTATGGCCCGGGGTAGAAGGCTTTCCTGCAAAAGCACACTCAGCATGCCATAGCCAAAGTAAATAAAAAGGACTTCCCACTCTACACTATTTCGTAATGTTTCCCGTAGCGGCATAATTCCGGTTACTATCAGGAGAACTGCTCCTGTAAGGGATACGTATTGAATGGGAATTTTACGGTATAGAACCAGGGAAAAAACAAGAATAAAAATCATGCCCACTATCCAAGCTTCCATGCCTCTACTCCTCACTTAAATTTTTGATTTTTTCCCCGAAAGGGATTCAATGTCTATCCGTAATAGGGTAACTTTGTCTACCCTATCTTGGGGAAAAAAATGCCCGGTTTTGCCAGTTATTTGTTCCATAAGAATAGAAAGAGCTTCTCTCTTCTCTTGCACATCCGATACAACCTGGATTCTGCCCATACCTATAAGGGAGCGGTAACGGGTCGAAAAACCACAGGGGGTATCCGCAGGCAGCACCTGTATCGAATCTGAAATCTCAAAGCATACCCGGGGATTCAGCCGACTAAGCTCTATTTTTCTCCCTGTTTGTGCTGAATGTATGTACAAACGACCGGATCGATACCCATAATGCAGGGGTAGTACATAAGGACCCTCTTCTGAAGCCCAAGCTACTCGCACCATGAAGTTAGAACGAAGAATATCCTCAAGAATACCTGGGTCAAGTATTTCTTTATCTTTTCTACGCATACTTTCTCCCTAAGGGAATATGGGATCTCCCCCTGACCTTATTGTGCCTCCCCGCTGGTTGCCTCTCCGAATACCCCGAATAGTTCTACGACCCACCCCTTATACTGTTGAGGGAAACATCTTTTCTTACTGCCATCCCTAGGCTTTTTTCGTATCCCCCCTTAAAGTTTGGGTAAAAAAGGCTCCAACGCTATTAGACCAAGTACTATTATAAGGGCAGGCAAAAAGTTGCCAGTTTTTACTTTGCGAAGATTCAGTAGGTTTAAGCCTATCATCATCACCAATGCACCACCCACTCCGGTTAATTCGGAAAGCACTAGG
>JBDNDI010000243.1:0-4482 GCA_046719195.1 Spirochaetales bacterium
TCGATAAATGTAGGAAATAGCTGCCTAGATGTAGAACTTGTCCGGATAGAACCGGATCCAGTTTCCCCCCCTCCGCTACCCCTTCCTATCCCTAGCCAGGAAATTGACGGGGTATTTCTTCCAGTACAAGTACAGGTTATACGGGTCCATTGTAGTCTTGCTTCTACATTAGCTCCGGGAACCCTTACGTTTCGCTTACGGCAAGAAATGAAAGACAGCCGGAGCAATCCCCTCGGTCGCCCCTATACCCTGCTAATCAATCTACCCTAGAGGCAACGGTATGCAAAAGGACGTTGAGACAGCCCCTGCACCCGCCTTCTTTTCATCTGACGACCCCGAATCCTTCCTCCCACAACTAATTACAACAATAGTTCAACGCCCCTTTACCGTTATTACAACCTGTGTAGGAATTTGTCTGTTCGGTCTACTTTCCCTCTTTCATCTACGAATCGAATACATGCCAACCCTATACCTTCCCCATGTCCAGGTTATCACTGAATATCTGGGCATGTCGGCTACAGAAGTGGAAAACCTTATTACCCTGCCTTTAGAGAATGGACTTTCCACGGTAAAGGGATTACGGAAAATGGAGGCAATTACAAAAGAGGGGGTCTCTACCCTTTCCTTGCATTTTGATTGGAAGGTCGATCTAAGGCGAGTATTAGTCGAGGTACGAGAGAAAATAGATAGCACCTATCCCTATCTACCTTACGGTATTCAGAAACCCCGGGTGTTCACTGAAGATCTGAATGCCGAACCTATTCTAGTGCTGGCTGTTCTCCCAAAAGCCGACCGGTCTCTCCTGGATATTATTCCTCTAATACGAAAGGAACTCTGTTCCCGGTTACTGCAGATTGAGGGTGTGGCTACCCTTCGTATCGTAGGAACCCGGGAAAAAGAGATATGGGTAGAAGCGGATAGAGCACAACTGGTATCCCGGCATATACCCCTCGAAAGAATAGCAAAAGCACTGGAAGATTACGTATTTCAAACCGCTATGGGGACAGTTATAGAAGATGGACGGGAGTATCTGGTAAAAGCCGAAGGGGGCATACATACTCTGGAAGATCTAAACCATGTTCCTATGGATTCAAGTAAAGTCCTTCTTCAGGATGTAGCTCAGGTTAGCCTTAGAGAAAAAGAAGCTACTTCTTTTTTCCACTTAAATGGAAAAGGGGCTGTAGGAATCTATTTATACCGCATGCCCCATACAGGAAGTTTAAACACTGCCCAAAAGGTTTTAGCTCAGCTTCCCCTGTTAAACCAGACTTTTCATCAGGAGTTTAGTCTTTCCCTCATACAGGATACCACAGAAGAGATCCGGGCCTCACTTGAAAGTCTGCTTGTATCGTTAGGACTCGGGATTTTTTCTATTTGCCTGGTTTTATTTGCTACCTACCGGGCAATGGTACCTGCCCTGATTATTGCCCTAGGTCTTCCCTTATGCACGTTTGTAACCTTCCTTTTTATGTTCTTTGCTCATTTAAGTATAAACACCGTTTCCCTCGGAGGTATAGCCCTGGGAATGGGAATGGTAGTAGACAACAGTATTGTGGTCCTGGATTATCTTCTTAGAAATAATTGTAAAACTGCAAAAGAAATAGGTAAATCTGTAGGGAAAGTACTTCCCTCCCTTACCGCTTCTACCCTAACCACTTTAGGGGTGTTCTTACCTGTTCTCTTTATTCCTGGTTTAACGGGTGCTTTATTTACCGAGCTCAGCCTAACGATTTCTATGCTACTTTTAGCCTCGTTCGGGGTAGCAATCTTTGTCACTCCTACCCTGTATGCGTGTAGTAAGGAAAACCTTTCTAAAAAAGATTCCCTCCAGAAATTAGAAACCCTGTATGGATCGTACCTTAATCTCGCTTTTAGAAACCTGGCGTTTCCCGGATCAATCTGTGTAACCTTACTGGTGCTCGGCTCGGTTGCCTTTTGTTTCTTGCCTAAGCAAATATTCCCCTACCCCCGTTCCCGCTTTTGGGAAATAGTAGTTCAGTTACCGGCTGGTACGAGCTTGCAGGAAACCGAAAGAGTATCCCAGGAACTTGAAAAACGCTTGAAACCTCTCTCCCGTATGGTAGTTGCCCGAGGGGGTTACGATACGAACTCGCTTACAGAAAAAGGAGCCAGGAACCATAACTCCTGGACAGTTTTTTTTACCCTGCTTTTGGTCACCTCCAGCGAGAACCCAGTCGAAATAGAAAGGGTTTTAGAAGGAACTACCTCAATATCTTACCATATTCAACCTCCTAGCAGCGGACTCGTTAAACTGTTGGGAGGAGGATCTTCCCTGCAGGTTCAGCTACAGGGATTAGATAGGGAGAAACTAGGTTCCTACCGGGATACCCTGATCCAGGAGCACCTGCATAAGTACCTTCTTTCCTACAGCTCTGATACCGAAGCAACCTTACCCCTAAAAACCTTTATCCTTGATGAACCTTCTGCTCTGTTTCATCAATTGTCTCCCCGATATATCCGCGAGCAGTTAGAATTAGCCCTGCGGGGCAGGGTGGTTACCACAATGACCCAGAAAGGAGAAGAAGTCGGTATCCGATTAAAACTTAAAAAAGAGGTAGAGTCTTTAGAAACCTTCTTGATGTCCGTACCTATTTCTAGAGGGGATGCCACCCTGCCTGCAGGTATGGTGGGGGAAGTAAAGGAAGTTCGTACCTATCCGGAGCTTTATCGGACACAAAGAAAACCTTCCCTTACCTGCACCTTGCACCCCTTACCCCACGCCAAGGATACGGTAGAGCGTTTGCTTATATCTCACCCTTTTCCCCCTTTTCTAACAGCTACCCTTATTCACCGATCCCCTCTTGAGGAAAATGCTCTATCCATTCTTCAAGTTTTTGGTGCATCTCTTGTTCTTATGTACCTTTTACTCGGTGCCCAGTTCGAGTCCTTTTGGCTTCCTCTTAGCATCTTAACCGCTTTTCCCCTCTCAGCTGCAGGTAGCTTCCTTACCTTGAAGCTTATGGGTTTATCCCTCAACCTGTATTCCTTTTTAGGGATCTTAGTATTACTTGGAACAGCTTTAAACGGAACCATCCTTTTTACTCTTTCTTACCAAAAGAAAGATATGGAAAGTATCCGAGAAGCTTCGATTCAGCATGCTCGCCCCCTTCTCACTACGGTAGTTACCACTTTAGTTGCCCTCTTCCCCCTTCTTTTTAGCGGGAAGGAGACCCTGCAAACAAATACAGCCGCTGCTTTAACCGGCGGTTTAAGTCTAGGAACCCTAGCAATCCTTCTTTTGTATCCTCCCTTCTACAAACAGTATCAGCCTCAAAAAAAAGATAAAAAGGAACCCTAGGCGTGCACTCTCCCACCTCCCGGTTCCGCACCTTACCGAATCCCTTTCACTCTAAAGAGGACCAAGGCTCTCAGAACCATGGCTTAAGGTATGGATTCATCTTCTTATTTACCTTTTCTTTGGCAATTCTTCTAGGAAGCCAGGTTTCTTTAGGGAAGGTAAGGGGAAGCGCAAGGCCTTCTATTCAAATATGGGTTCACTATCGAGGAGCCTTTGCAGAAGAAATAGAGCGTCTAATAACTTTGCCGCTAGAAAACGCCTTAGGGGAATTGGCCGGCCTTAGAGAATTATACTCCCTATCGGAAAGAGAAAAGTGCCGGCTGCATCTGGTTTTTACCGAAAACACTTGTATGGACGATGCCTACCTGGAGGTTCGGGAAGTGGTAGACAGGGTGTACCAGAGTTTCCCGCCCGCAGTACAGAGGCCCGTGCTTACCCAGAGCAACCCGCAAGATCATCCTGTGTTTATAGCAGCCTTTCCCCTTACCTTAGGCTTAACAGAAGAAGAGTTGAAACAAAGATTCGAGCAAGTCGAGGGAGTCGGAGAAGTAGAGATGGGAGGGAGGAGTAAAGAAGAGATTGTTCTACAATGGCTTCCTGAACCGGGTATTGCCAAAGGTATTTCGGCCTGGCACCTAGCCCGAACCGTGCAATCCTGGAATGTAAGGGGAGGTTTTACAGCAGAAGAATCCTATCCTTCCCGGTTTATAGTTCCGAAGGATTTCCCCCAAGAGTTTTCCGACTTATCCCTATCCACATCGCTCCGCCTTTCGGATGCTTGCTACATTCAAACCCGGTTGGTTAGATCCGATTCCCTAGCTCGGGTGAAGGGGGAAGAACTGTTGGTGGTGTATGTGCGTCCAACCGGAGACGCTAAGCTCTTCTCTCTTTCTGCAACTTTACAGAAAGTAGCAAAGGAAATACCGGGGAGCAAGGTTTTGTACGATTCCGGGCATTCTTTAAAGACCTCCTTTTATGAACTCTCTATTTGCCTACTCTCGGGAACGATACTGCTTACCCTTCTTACTTTTCTATGTATCAACCGATTGATACCCAGTCTTCTTCTTGGAATGTCAATTCCTTTTTCCCTCACAGTAAGTTTAAGCGGGTTATATCTTTTCCAGCATACTCTAAACTTATCATCAATGTCGAACGAAGGGTCG
>JBDNDI010000244.1:0-4473 GCA_046719195.1 Spirochaetales bacterium
ACCAATAACCCGGCCTTACGAAAAGAGGCAAAGAAAAGAGGCACGGTGGAGATTTTAAAAGGCTAGGCTCGACCCGGGCAAAGGGACACCCACAAATATTTAAAACCGCTAACACACTAGTTCTAGGATATTCGAAAAGCTGAAAAGACAAAGAGCAATATCAAAGGAATACAAGCCTTTCGCTCTACTCCTTACTGCTTTTTTTCCAACGTTGGTACCAAAAAAGGGCTACCACCATAATAGCATGGATATGGATGCCCGTACCCATATTTTGTTCTAGTTCTTCTAGGGGAATCAGTTCATAATCCACTAGCTCGTGTTCATCCAAATCCTGTTCACAGGTTTTGCGTAAGCCCCGGGCAAGAAAAGTAGAGCACCAATTTGTCATAATGGCGGGATTAGGCTGAATTTTCCCTAGAAACTCAATAGATTCAGCCTCATACCCCGTCTCTTCTCGTAATTCCCGCACTGCCGCTTCTAGGGGAGTTTCGCCCGGATCTATCAGTCCACCGGGAAACTCGAGGGTTAAAGAATTACTCCCTTGCCGATATTGCCGTACCATAAGAAAACACTCTTGCCCTTGCTCGTTTTGCAAAATAGGAATAACATTTACCCAGTCCGGGGATTGAATAAGGTAAAACGTCCCCTGTTTTCCCTCCTGATTCACCCGCTGCACCTCAACAAGCTGAAAAATGTGGGTAGGAAAGACTACTTTTCGGGAAAGCTCTTTCCAAATTAGATGAGCATGTTGTGAGCTGTGCATGGCTTACTCCTTCGGATACAGATACTCTTTATTTCCCTCGTAGAACACCCAGTACGCTTCCCGCTCCTCAAGAGGGTGGAGTTCTTTTAGCTGCACTTTCCCGCCTCCCCCTGGTAGATCCAGGGCATATACGGGCAGGGCCACCCCCGATAATCGGCTTCGAAGTTGCTCCATTAACGCAAGGCCTTGCTTTAGAGGAACCCGGAAATGGCTAGTTCCCGCCGCTAGATCCGCCTGAAAGAGGTAGTAAGGTTTTACTCTCCGGGCTACCAAGGCCCGAAATAGTTCTTCCAGGGTAGAAACGGAATCGTTCACTCCTCTGAGCAAAACCGTCTGCGCCAATAGAGGTATGCCCGCATGGGCTAAGCGCTTTAAAGCCAAATCCGCTTCTTCCGTTAGCTCCCGGGGATGGTTCACATGCAGGACGAACCAAAAGGGTTGGCGAAGCCGCAAGTTATATACAAACCGTAGGGTAATACGAAAAGGAAGCACCACCGGCAAGCGGCTACTTACCCTTAGGACAATACCTGGCCTAGCAAAGCGTAAAGTATCTACCAGGGCAAAAAACCTATCGTCAGACAGGGTAAGAGGATCTCCACCGGACAAAATAACCTCGCGAACTTCAGGGTGAGCTTTTAAGTAGGCTACTATCCGGTCTAACTCACTTTGCCGAATCACTCCTTTCCCTTGCCCGACAAAGTGACGCCGGAAACAGAATCGGCAATGTAGAGCACACTGATCTGTCACCAACAAAAGCACCCGATCCCGGTATCTATGCACCAAACGAGGAAGAGGACTATAAGCCTGATCTGCTAAGGGGTCTTCAGTTTCTAAAGAGCCCACATTTCCCTCTTCTTCTCGAGGGATGCACTGCAGGCGGATAGGATCCCCGGAGTCTTTACCCACCTGGTTTAAATAGTAGGGAGGTATTGCCAGAGGAACAAAGGGAGCAGAGGTAGATCTTGGAAGTTCTTGAAATAAATCAAAAAAACGTTCCTCCTCCGGGTATAGATAGAGACGTTTTTTCAACTCTTCTCTAGTACGAATTAAGCGTCGTAATTCGATATTCCAGTGAGTAATTTTTCTTAGAGCCACAGGATTTTGTATCATAATTTATAGGATTGAAAAAGTATGGATCCTTCAGTATGTTTATGTTACCTGTTTATTTTACTGTTAGATCTATAAGGAGCGTTGCTTGTCCGTATACCGTGTTATGTTTACCTGGAAGGGAAAAGAATTAGAATTAAAAGCCCGTAGTTTAGATTTAACGCATCCATATTTTGTTTCTATTAAAGACTTAATTTTACCCGAAGGCCCAAAACTAATTATTAATCCTGCCGAAGACGAATTAATTAAAAGTTTCGGCAAAGCTAAGCACATTATGATACCCTTTCAGACTGTGCATCTTATCGAAGAACTTTTTGACGAAGAAGTTTCTCCCGCCAAAGTTAGAACCTTTAAGGTAATTGAGGGGGAAAAGGCAAAAGAAGCCCAACCCCAAAAAAAATCCCGGTCTCCTAAAAAGAAAGGATCTCCGTCGGATACGCCTAAAGGTACTTAATGTAACTCTGCAAAGAATAGAGCCCCTATATAACACTTGTGGGGTGAAAGAGGCCGTAAAAAGATATATGTGATAAAGATATTATAGCAAGCTTCTTTATTAAAAGTGTATCCTTTTATACGCCTGCATACTTGCGGAGTTGTTTTAAGGCCACCTCTAAGTCTTTGGGATATGGAGCTTCAAATTGAATAAGCCCACCCCTCTCTGGATGCACACACTCTAGGGCTTTTGCATGCAGGGCTACCCGGGCAAGAAGAGGCTTCTCTCCTACCCCTCTTTCTCCCCCTCCCGGCTTTCCCCCGAATATTCCCTTGGGCGAAGGTGCAGATTTGTAATCCTTCTTGAAATCGGACAGATACAGCTCTTTTCCTCCGTACAGTGTATCTCCAACCAAAGGATGGTGGATATAATTTAAGTGCGCTCGAATCTGATGCGTTCTTCCAGTTTCCGGCACAGCTTCCAGCAGGCTATATCCCCGAAAGGTTTCTAATACCCGGAATCGGGTACACGAGGATTTCCCTTCCTTTCGTACCACGGTGCGGTGCTTCCTGTCGCCATCTGCTAGAAGGGGAGCTTCGCACACTGTCTCTTGCCAGGAAGGTCGGCCCATAATCAAGGCATGGTACACCTTGCGCAGGGTGTGATTTTGAAATTGTATACTTAAATGCCGGAAACTCTCTTCGCTACGGGCAAATAGTACAATCCCGCTCGTTTCTTTATCGATGCGATGAACCGGACGTAGAAAGGCCTCTTCACCTAATAGTTCTAGTAGGGAGGTTTCCCCAGAATCATAACGCTCCGGAATTACCGAAATACCGGCAGGTTTATTAATTACAAGAATGTTTTCGTCTTGATAAAGAATCGGTATATCGTTCCTATGTATAAAAAAAGCCTTTAGCACCTTGTTCTGTCCTTTAGCACTGACCATCTACAATAGATTGTATATCTATACATTTCAACCCTTTTTTTCTGCAGTTCCTAAATCTCTAGGGAACGCACACAAGATATGCACCTAGGATAGCCACCTAAATAAATCTGGCAGAACACGATACTCTGGATTATTCTCAATAGAATCATTCCAATTTATAAAAATTTATAAAATCCAAATTATTAAATTAAATAGGTAATAAAATAATTTCCGGATTATTAGGGGAATAGTCGTATCAAAATAGTATGGGCTGATCTTCCCAATGAATTTTTGCAGGCACTCCTTCTAATTGGGAAAATATTTCAGGTGTTTTGATAAAACAAGGCACGCCCAGGTGAGCCTTATTCAGTAGCTTTAGATTCTCTTCTAAGGTAGGATGCACATTCCAACGAAGAGAAATAGCCCTTTTCGATTCTAATAGACGTTTAGCTACCGTACCCTCCCCTACATAGCCGGTAAACACAAACAAAGGGAAGGTTTTTTGCACCCAATGAGAAACCCACTCCCCTGCCCTTCCCCCTGAAGCATCTGCATTCGCCACAACATGTCTGCCTCGAGGCTTGAAACAATGAGAGTACTCGATTTTACCTACAAGATGCCTTAACTCCTGTAAAAACTCAGGTTTTATATATACCGATACATCTCCCAGACAATACTGAAGCAGGGCATGTATTGTTTCATCTATAAAAATTTTATGGGAATTCCGTTGATGAAATAAAACGAAAAACTCCAGACCCCTTCCGTTGGCGGGTACCGGAAATACTACGGACTCACAGGATAAGACTCGCTCCCATTCCTCATCCTCCAGAGTTGTTGGTTGATTGTATAACCCATAGGAGGCGTCGAATAATACAAGGTCAGAAGCAGGAGGAGGATCGTACATAAAAGCCACAGAAGCTTCACTTGAGTCCCCCATATAGAGAATCCCCCCTTCGACTCCAAACCGTATCCAGACTCCTCCTATTGAGTGGCCACTTCGACCTGTTTCAACAGGTATATTTAATACTTTCGATTTGCCTTTATATGGGAGAGCTATACCCCGGGGAATACCTAGCTGTTCTAAAGTAAACTTCGTAGCATACACCGGTATATTTCTACCGTATAACCTTAATACCTCTTGGATTGCACCCGTATGATCTGCATGCGGATGGCTAAGGACGATCGCATCCAGATTTCCCAGTTTCTCTAAGGGGGGCATCTTTCCTACATCGGGTCCCGCGC
>JBDNDI010000245.1:0-4367 GCA_046719195.1 Spirochaetales bacterium
ATTACAATAGTTAATGGCAGATTACCTTCAATTACAATCCCATGCTCGTCGGTAATTTGTATTGCCTTGCGACGAAGGCACATTTTCGTCAACGGATATACAGTCCGGTTGGGAATGAAATATAGGTTCGATATTGGAGTTAGCATTCCCGCACACGAAGAAAGAACTATAAGCCCCTAGCTTACGAATATGGAAAAATAAATCCGTAAAATTATTTACCATAAACTCCTGAAAATGGTTGGGAGAAATCTGACTAATCCAGGAATCCAATCGACGATTGCCGTTAACCGCATAAGCGGGTGGGAAGCTACAGAAGGGGGAGCATCCTCAGCCCATCCTAGCTCACACCCCAATACTTCTGCTTCTATTTGCAGATCAAACATCACCGGTTGGCCGTCCACCTGGTACAGGGTATTCACCTTTTTCAAAGCTTCTACCAGCAGTTCCGCATCTTGTAAAATAGGGGATGCTTTTACCCCTATTAGTTATTCCTACATGCACCCCCGCAAAGGAAACCCACGGAGCCTGAGGAATAGAATTGCCTTTGAAAACATTGATAATTAATTATTTTTCCCTTCATATGCAAATCCGTTTTCTTTGGGAGAAAGTGTAAAAATACAGGGATGCCGTATATAAGACCTAGGGATAAGTCGCTTTTTAGTTAAATAATGTATTGTCTAGCTTCCTTGCCCTACTATCTTATCTCAAAGGAGTTTAAATCCATTAAGTACAAAAATTGGAATCAGTCATGACCCAAACCAGGAGATGTATAATAGGAATGCTGTTTCTTTTTCTTATTAGTTCCTTTCTGTTTGCCGGAGGTAAAATGGCCCCCCCCTTATGGGTATGAACTACAGTATGCCTCTTAGCCTACCGACCAACAAGAATACCACAGCGATAGTTAAGGACGCAAATACGGTAATTACCAATCCGGCTTTGGCCATATCTTTAATAGAAAAATACCCTGTATTGAAAGGTATAACATTTGTAGGAGTGGTAGTTACCAATATAAACGCTAGGCTTGTAGTTAGACCTGCGGCTAGAGTAATAGCTGTTACATTAGTTCCTGTAGCTTTCCCAAGACCAATAATAAGTGGAATTAGGATAGTGGCAGTCACTGTATTTGAAGAAAAAACAACCTTTAATAAACATACTCCCAGGGTAACAAGAAAAAGCTGTAAAAAGAGATTCAATTTTCCCACGCTTCCTAAAAGGGTAACGGCTAACCATTCCGCAGTTCCGGTTCTGTATAAATAGGTTCCAAGGGAAAGCCCACATACTATTAATAGGATCCCTGCCCAATCTATCTCGCGCTCGATATCTTTCCATTTTATTCCACTTAATCCCGGCAGGAAAAATACACAGAGGGTAATCAATATGGGAAGAGATATGGGTATAGGCATACGTATAGCGTTTTCTAGTAAGGGACTCGCTATCCATAGGCTAACGGTAAGCAGAAAAACAAGAATGGTAACTTTTTCTTCCCGGTTCATAGGGGGCATATTGGACAGTTCTTTCTGTAATTGCTCGCGGGAAATTTTTAAGTGCTTCATCTCAGGTGGGAAAAAGAATAACAGCACCCACCAAGCGGGGAATACCATAAGCAGAGCCGAAGGTACTCCAAACCACATCCAATCCGTAAACGTGAGAGAAATATTGGCCATGCTAGCGAGAAATTGCAAGGCAATGGGATTTGCCCCTGTACCCGCAGGAGTACCTATCCCCCCGATCAAGGCTCCCCAGGCCACGGATATCATCAGTCCTCGGCCAAAGTTAGATTCCCTTGGTTTACAACCCTCTTCCTCTAATATGGCTTTTGCCAATGGCATAAGCATCGCTGCAACTGCCATATCGGTAATCCACATGGAAAGCAGGGTGCCGGTAATCAGAAATCCTAAAATAATTAGGCGCGTGTCATTTCCGGTTATAGATAAGATGAAGGCAGAGATGCGCCGACCTAATCCTGAGCGGCTAATATAGGCAGTGAGGGCTAGCACCCCGATGAAAAATACTACAATTTCGTTCCCGAATCCTGTGCGGATAATATCTGTATAAGAGCCCACCCGTAAAAAAGTTAAAAGGGCTAAAGAAAGAAAACCAGTAATATGAAAGGGCAGCGCCTCGGTAACCCACAGTATTAGGCAGAATACTAGTACGGCTAGGGTTGCCATAGCGGGTTTCCCCGTATGGAGTTCTTTTGCATACGCTGGTTTACCGGTAGCTGGGTTTATAGAGTTTACAAGAGTTTGAACTAATGATTGCGGGGGCGGTAGGAAAAGAAGAAACCCAAAAGCTACCACAGCTACACCCAAAATAATCCATTTATTCTTTTGATTTATACTTGTGGATTGACCTGCCATAATGAACCTCACTTACCTTCCTTGCACAAAAATATACAATACCCTACCAAATCATATACCGCTACACTTACACCTGAAGAACTACCATCCAAAAGTAACCATTTAAAAGCACCCACGCATAAAAAAACATCCAAGCATCTACCTGCTTTTCTAACCCCTAAAAGTGACACCGATAGGGGCACAGGCGGTGACTAAACCCGCTTTAGGGCTTTTTTTAAAAGCGGACCAATTTCACTAGGCCGCTTAGCCACTAGAGCCCCGGCTTTTTCTAAGGCTGCTATCTTGCCTTTTACTGTCCCTTTGCCTGCCGTAATAATGGCTCCGGCATGGCCCATCCTTTTACCTGCAGGAGCGGTCTGGCCGGCCAAAAATGCCACAACCGGTTTGGTAAATATTTTAGCTTCTAGGGCTTCGGCTACCTCTTCTTCCATGGTACCTCCTAACTCTCCGATAATTACTATCCCCTCTGTTTCAGGATCTTGTTCAAAATCGGGTAGAAGTTCGGCAAAACGGGTACCAGGAACTGCATCCCCTCCTACCCCCACAAGAGTAGACACACCAAAACCACCCTGCACCACCATGGCAGTTATTTCGTTGGTAAGAGAGCCGGATCGGGTAAGTACTCCAATGTGCCCAGGCTTATATACTCGCTCGATCCAATAGGGGAACATCCCTAGCATGGCCTGTCCAGGGCTAATAACTCCGGAAGTGTTTCCTCCGATAACCCTAGCTCCACAGGATAGGGCTGCCCGTCGAATTTGTACTGCTTCATGCAAAGGTATACCATCCGCAATCGTTACGATTTTGGTAATTCCTGCATCCAGGGCTTCAAATACCGCATCTTTGGTAAATCGGGGTGGGACAAAGAGCATGGCTGCATCTGCCTTGTGTTGCCGTAGAGCCCGGCGAACCGTGTGGTACACCGGTACACCTTCTATTTCCTGCCCTTCTTTACCAGGAGTAACCCCCGCAACCACTTGGGTACCGATTCCTAGCATGTGCTTGGTCCAAAAAGCGCCTTCCGACCCGGTTATTCCCTGCACAACCACCCGTACCCTTCGATCGATAAAGATGCTCATGCCTTTTCTCCTAATTGTCTGCAGTACTTAACGGCAATGCGTACCGCCTCTTCTGTATCGAATAAGGGTTCTATTCCTGCACTTTTTAAAATTTGCTTTGCCTCTTCCTCTCCCGTACCCCGGATACAGGTTACAATCGGACAGGTGGGTTTTAACTTTCCCACGGCTTCCACAATTCCCTGCGCCATCACATCTGCTCGAGCTATGGTACCGAAGGTTACAATCAGCACTACTTTGGGTTTGTTTTTTAAACAAAGTTCCATAGCGCGTACCCCTTTTCGGTAATTAGGTCCCCCGAACTCCAGATAATTCGCTACCGTTCCCCCCTCGTACTGAATTAAATCGTATACGGTGGTAGTTAGCCCGGCTCCTGCACACATGAGGCTTATGTCCCCTGCAAACTGCAGATAGGGGATCCCCTCTTTATAAGCCTCATAGGCAATTTCCGAATCAAAATAGTCCCGGTCTGGCTCCATTTCCGGATGCCGGAACAAAGAATTGTCATCGATAGATACTTTTCCATCTCCGGCTATCCATTGATTTTCCGGCGTCAGGAACAGGGGGTTAATTTCTGCTAGCTCAGCATCGTAATCCCGGAAGACCTTCCATAAGCTCTGTACTATTCCGGCAAACCCCTTAGCGACTTCCGAGCTAAGGTTCAAATCATACGCAAGGGCTCGGGTGTGAAAGGGTAAAAGGCCTGCATCTAAATCCACTGCATACTGCAGAACTTTTTCTGGTGTAGCAGCTGCGACCTGTTCAATCTCTATCCCACCCTCTGCGGAAGCTATAAGAAGCGCCTTTGCCTCTTTAGGATCCATAGTGAAAGATAGATAATACTCCTTTTCAAACCGAATTGCCTGTTCTAGTAAAATTCTGTGTACCCTATGGGGTGATTGGAAAAGTTCTTGCACCACCTTATCTAAGT
>JBDNDI010000246.1:0-4331 GCA_046719195.1 Spirochaetales bacterium
ACGCCATCCCAGATAATCCACCCCGCACCGATGCTATTGGAAAGCACTACCGTTTTGTTTTCGAACCCTTCTTTTCGAAACTCGATAGTGTAGGTTCGGTTTACCTTCATCTGGAGCTGGAAGGGAGTGGTACCCATATACTGACCGTCCACATATACCTTAGCCCCAGTAGGCTCCGAACTGTAGCTGATGGTCTGTGAGGTGCCTTTAAAAAGTGTGGCACAACTGCCTAGCAGGAGAATAAAGAGCAGCAGCACAGCAGTTATTGTTCGATTTTGGCATTGATTTGGTTTTGGTAATTTTTGATTCATTTTCTTCCTCCTAAATAATTTTAGGGAAGATAAAAGCAAAAAACATGCCATCCTATTCCATGATTAAATTTATATGAGGGAAAGAAAAGGCAAAAACCCTAAAAATGAAATCTGACAAAACGAAACCCGAGTTACTTCGAATAAAATAAAAGTTACAGTTTGATTCCTAAAGGCACCTGTATTATGCTAAAAAAGATATGGCGACACAAAGAGTCTTGTTGACTTTTGTAGGGAATAGGGACCCTTTTGTAGAAGGTATTACGGAGGAAAATACCCTCGAAAAAGCTGGACCGGTGCTCTCCCTTCTAGCATTAAAAACTTTTGAAGAAGTCTTTATATTTTGCACCGGCCCTGAATATTTGGAGCGGGCTAAGGCGTTGGAGGAAATCGGCAAGAATTTAAACTCCAAGCATGGCTTTTCTGGAATATTTCATACAATACTCGTAGAGCTTTCTTCCGTAATCGATTACGAAGATATTTATCAAAGATTAGCTTCTACCTTAGAAAGCTTAGGTTTTTTAAAGAAAAAGAAGACTTTTATAAATCGGCACCTATTTGTGCTCTTGGACCCCGGCACCCCCCAGATACAGACCTGCTGGTTCTTACTGGTTCGATCGGGGGAATTACCTGCCACTCTTTTGCAGGGTATCCCGCCCCATTTTGCGGGTGGCTCTTATCAGGTCCGGGAGGTAAATTTGGACAATACGCTTCTTCCTAAGGTAGTACCTGTTTCAACAACTCTTCAAAAACTAACTCGGAATAGAGAACCCTTATCGGTAGCCGACCGCACTGCCACCTACATCCAAACATTGGATTTGGAGGGACTGTCGGTAGTAGGGGAGTCGGAGAAATTCCGGAGAATACTAGAGCAGGCGGTGCAGGTAGCGGGGTACGAAGAAGTGTCGGTTCTGATTCAGGGAGAAACCGGAACAGGGAAAGAAATAATCGCCCGCCTCATTCATCAGTTTAGCCCTCGCAAACACAAACCTTTTGTTCCGGTAAACTGTGCGGCTCTTTCACCCTATTTGGTCGAGAGCGAGTTTTTTGGCCATGTAAAGGGTGCCTTTACCGGCGCAGACAGGGATAGAATAGGAAAGTTCCGAACCGCAGAGGGGGGAACCATATTTTTAGATGAGGTAGGGGACCTCCCCCTCGAAATTCAGCCCAAGCTCTTACGGGTCCTGCAGGAGAAGCGTGTACAACCGGTAGGATCCGATAAAGAGTATCCGGTACAGGTTCGCATTCTTGCTGCTACGAATAAAGATCTTCTTGGTATGACTCGAAAAGGGGCCTTTCGTAGAGACCTGTACGATCGGCTCAATCAGGTCACGCTTCATCTTCCCCCGTTGCGAGAACGGGAACAGGATATTCAGATCTTGGCAGGTTTCTTTTTGAAACAATGGAACCAACGGTATAAAGAAGAAAAGCACCTTTCCCCTGAAGTACTTCAGGCATTCTATGACTATTCCTGGCCTGGGAATGTGCGGGAGCTTCAGAACACAATTATTGCGCTCTGCGCGTCTGCCCGATCGGAGCTATTGGAAATAGATCTGCTTCCTCCTGCTTTTCGAACCGCAAGTCTTCAGAGTCCTCTCTTCGAAGGAGGAAGTTTCCGTTTACCCGAGACAGGGATGGATTTAAAAACTTACTTGAATCAAGTTGAACGTGCTTTCTATTCGGAAGCTTTGCGAAAAGCTAAGGGAAACCGGGAAAGAGCTGCCTCACTTTTAGGCCTTCAAGGCGCGGCTTTTCGTAAAGCATTAAAAGAGCGCTATCCGGAGTTATTACGGGATGCTAAACTGCAAAGCCCCATTCATCCTGAATAAAAGGCTGGAAACAATGGCTCCAGCCCTTTCCTTACCGGTAAGACTGGTGTGTATTTATTGCTTTTTATCTTTTATTGCTGCTTAAATATCCCTATTATGGATCCTACGTTTGACCTATCCTGGTTCACCTCTTTAAAAGACCGGGATCTGCAGAGGGAGGGAATCCTTATAGCCGAAGGCCGATTGGTAGCGGAACGAGTTGCGCGACGGTGTGAGGTTTTGGGAATTCTTTGCGTACCCAAGGCTCGAAGGGTGGCAGAGACTTTAGCCCAGGGACGATGTTCTATAGTAGAAAAACCAAAAGCAGAAATTACAAAACTGGCAGGATACTCCTTCCATCGGGGGCTTTTGCTCGCTGCAAAAAGGCCTTCCCTCCTATCCTTTGCAGAAGCCACGGCCCGGGATGCGTACAAACGGTTTCGTCGCCTGTTAGTCCTACCTGCGATACGGGACCCAGCCAACCTAGGGGTTATTGTCCGCACAGCTGCAGCCCTAGGCTGGGAAGCCGTACTATTGGGGCCGGATTGCTGTGATCCCTTTAGCCGTCGGGTACTCCGGTATTCGATGTCGGCGGTACTCAGCCTTCCCCTGTGGACTTACCAGAGCGGAGAAGAACTCAATCAGCTTCTACTTAGGGGCTGGGAGCTATGGGCTGCTTCTTTGGAGAAGGATGCCTATACCCCAGAGCATTTGCGTTCAGTTCCCCGATTAGCCCTGGTATTGGGAAATGAGTATACCGGTCTTTTGCCGGAGATACGATCCTTCTGTACAGGGGTTGTAACGATTCCTCAAGGCCGAACCGCCGAAAAAGGGGTAGATTCTTTAAATGTGGCGGCTGCCGCATCGATCTTGCTGTGGGAGGGAATAGGGGTTTGACATTTCCAGTAAATGAATTCTTGTGGATTTAGTAAATACCATAATACTCCCGATTGGTAATCACTCCCCCGCGACTCTGGGTGTTTTGCTGCCAAGGAGCCGCAGGAGCTTTTCCCCCGTCTTTCTGCAAAAGAACGGTAAGCCGTTGCTACTAGCTTGATTGATAAGGGGAAGCAACTGTTTCGAAAAGGGACAAAGCGATTGACAAATACCGATTGTCCCTGATAGGCGTAGTATCCTTTGAAAGTATCTGCATGATACCAGGGTGAACTAAAAAAGAAGCTGACGCTGTTTTAAAATTCGGGATCTGTGTTCTTGGAATCCCAATTTCTGGAATCGGGCCCCATGAATTTGTGTCCCAAGGGAGTACTGCCGTTATTCGCTGCTGACCCCCCCCGATAAAATTCGTCGTAGCTTTCATCCAGGTCCCCCAGAATCATAATGAACGGCTGATTTTCGTCCACCGAATTACAGACCCCCTGAATCCTCCGATTAACAGTCCTGAGAAGAAGCGAAATTCCTGCCTGAACGATATGGGTGATACTGTGAAGAATAGGATACCGGGAAAGGATGGCAAGACCAAGGGGACTCCCCTCTTTGCTCACAAAAGCAGCTGTAGGATAGGCACAGGTGCTAAAGGGGCCTTGTAAAAAATCCTGAATTACCTGAGAGTTTTCAACTTCTATAGAGCCAGGATATCTAGGAAGAGAGGCCTCTTGGCGTTTTGTATCCCAAGCCATTGCGAAAGGGCTTCTCCAAATTGATTCCGCCTTACCATAAGGCCTCCTTTTTTAAAGTACGGAGAAAATATTAGGGCTGCTTGAATTTAGATGTTAGGAGTTGATGATGGGGCTGCTACTTTGCAGCACCCATACATCTATGGCAGGTTTTATCCTCCTACTCGAGCCGTTACGGACACGATACTCCCGGGGGTACCGCAGGGCACCAGGGTTCCCGGTATCTTTGTTCCGTTCACGAAGAGAGTGACCGGTCCATCGTTTTTTATATTTTCTACGGTAATGAGGTACTGAACACCCCGGAATAAACGGCGTATTTCTGCTTTAGGGATGTGAGAGGGAAGCCGGGGTTCTATGATAAGACCATCAAAGGCGGGACGAACCCCGATAATCCACTGGGACAGGGCTACGAAATTCCAAGCCGCTGTACCGGTCAGCCAGGAATTTTTCGCTTCTCCATGACGCCGACTCCCCTTACCGGCAATCATTTGAGCGTAGACATAGGGCTCCATCCGGTGTACTTCGGAAATTTCTTCCCGGTATGCGGGGGCTATTTTTTTCCAGTACTCAAAGGCCCGATC
>JBDNDI010000247.1:0-4299 GCA_046719195.1 Spirochaetales bacterium
GGCTAAGAATCTTTTATAGGGCTCCCCGGTATTTAGCATCGCCCGGCACAGGCAAATCCCTTCATCTACATTTTTTGCCTTGCCTCCTGCCACAAGCATCCAGGAACAGAGCCTTAAAGTAACCTCCATAAGGTCTTCCCGACCCTCGGTGTGTCCCTGCAGGCAAAGGGCAGACTCCTCGGCCTCGAGAAAGTTCCCTACCATTCTGCCTAACGGTTCATCCATATTAGTAATTACTGTTACCACCTTCCGGTTCAGCCCCCTTCCTGTATGTACCAAGGAATGAGCTAAGGCCTCGGCTTCGGTAAGGGTCTTCATGAAAGCACCATCCCCACACTTTACATCAAACACAAGACTATCTGCTCCTTCGGCAAACTTTTTTGAAAGAATACTAGCGGTAATAAGGGGTATAGACTCTACCGTGGCTGTCACATCCCGCAGAGCATACAATACCCGATCCGCAGGTACGATTTTCTCACTCTGCCCTGTCATTGCATATCCCACTTGCTGCAAAATCTTTCGGAACTCCTGGGGGTCGCGGGCTATCTGGTAGCCCGGTATAGCTTCTAATTTATCTAAGGTACCGCCCGTGTGTCCTAGAGATCTTCCACTCATCATGGGTATCCTAATTCCAAAGCAGGCCACTAAAGGAGCCAAGATAAGGGAAACTTTATCTCCTACCCCACCTGTGGAGTGTTTATCCACAAAAGGTCCTTCCAGGCCGCTAAGGTCTAAGGTTTCTCCGCTTTCTATCATGATTTTCGTTAGATGGGCTGTTTCGCGATCGCTCATGCCTCTAAAGAACACCGCCATAAGCCAAGCAGAAATCTGATATTCGGGTATGGCCCCCTCTAAACACCCACCGATTAGAAACCGGAGTTCTTCTTCCCCAAGCTCTTCCCCATCCCGTTTTTTCCGAATTATATCTACCGCTCGCATGACATTTAGAATACCATACTCTTTGGATTTGGCGAAGTTTCTATCCCCCCTCTTTTATGGATATTTTTTGGGTACACGGCCCGTATTCCTGTTAAAAATATGTTAATTCTATCCATTATTCTTGAATAATTATTTTTTTTACTCTATACTTTTCTAAAATGATAGACAAAAAAGTCTCGTTACAAAAATCTATAGCCTTAAAACTCTTAAAAATTCTCAGGTATTTATCTTTTTTTTCTTTACTATTACTTTTGGTTTCCGTTGTAACTGTAGGGCAGGAACGTCAACCTTATACACCGCCTGCTGAACTAAAAGTAGTTATAGATGATAACTATCCCCCTTTTTCGTTTCGAGGTAGCGATGGCCTTTTACAAGGGTATTGTATTGACCTTTGGAACGAATGGGAAAATCAAACCGGTACAAAAGTAACCATCACAGGAGTTGACTGGGGTCTTGCACAAAAATGGATGTTCCAAGGTAAGTTTGATGTAATTGATACAATTTTTATGACCGAAGAACGTTTGAAATATTTAGATTACACTGCCCCGTACTATTCCATCGAAGTTCCGATATTCTTTCATCGGGATATATCCGGCATTGCCTTCGCTCAGGACCTTTCGGGCTTTGTCGTAGGAGTAAAATCGGGAGATGCCGTTGTCTCTTTTTTAAACAACCAGGGCATAACCACATTACAGGAATACCCGAACTATGAAGCAATAATACTAGCAGCTAAAGAAGGAATCCTTCGGGTTTTTTCTCTTGACAAGCCCCCCGCTCTGTATTTTCTACATAAACACAACCTGCTGGACCAGTTCCGAAGTACCCAGCCTCTCTATGTAGGGGAACTCCACCGGGCAGTATTAAAAGGAAATACGACTTTACTAAGCCATATCGAAGCAGGTTTTAAAAAAATCCCGGTAGAAACCTACCAATTGCTAGAAGAAAAATGGTTTGGCAAAGCCTTATTCCCTTTTATCAATACCACTCTATTCCTTAGAATTCTTGTTGGATTATTTGCACTTTTATTGATTCTCTTTCTCTGGATTTTTTCCCTCCGTAAAGCAGTAAAGCTCCGTACTAGGGAGCTTTCCGAAGAAAAAGAGTTTGTTTCTGTACTACTAGATTCTATTGTCGAAGGAATTCTGTTGTTTGATACAAAGGGTAATATCTTGAGTTGTAACCGTGGCTTCGAACGCCTGGTAGCGTTTCCCCTTTCCCGTTTTCTCCCCCAACCCCTGCATGTGGTCTGCACCGAGACTCCCCCCTTTACCTTGCAAGATGCCCGAAACCACCTGAAACAAGCTTTAGAAAAAGGTTCCCATCGGTTCGACTGGGTAACCCGACACCGAAAAGGAAGACTCATTCCCACAGAAATTTCATTACGGGCTTTTCACCTGCAAGGGAAAACCCGGATTATAGCAACAATTCGGGACATAAGTGATCGAATCCGATATATCGAAACCCTCCAAACCTCCATTAAAGAAAAAGATGCTCTTATGAGGGAGCTCCTGCATCGCACAAAAAACAATCTTCAGCTTGTAAACTCCCTCCTTTCCCTCTATTTAGGGAGCTCACAAGACCCGTACACAAGAACCGCTCTTTCTGAACTCCAGAACCGTATCAGTTCCATTGCGATCATTCACGAAATGCTTTGTTCCACTGGCGACCAGCTAGGAATGGTGGACCTTAAGGTGTATCTGGAACGCCTTATCGAATTGTTCAAAGAGGGATTCTCTTTAGAAAAAAAGAACATCACTTTAACTTTTAAAGGGAATCCCCTCGAAGTTACTAGCAAAATGGCTGTTCTCTTAGGCTTATCGGTAAACGAACTAGTTTCCAATGCTGTAAAACATGCCTTTCCTACCCCTGGCAGAGGGAGTATCCAGGTAGCTTTATACCAACCTACGCTAGAGGAAGGTATTCTAGAAGTGCAGGATACAGGTAAAGGATTTAGTCCAGGATTTCGGCCAGAACAGGCAGACACGATCGGTTTTCTGACCCTGTTTAGCTTGGTAGATCAGCTCGAGGGAAAACTCACCTTTTCTCCCACCTTTTCTACCCCCACATTCCAAGAGCCGGGGAACGTCGCTCCGTCTCCCTTTCCGGGATTAACGGCTACTTTGCGGTTTCCTTTGCCTAAATAACGTTGGATCGATTTCAATGAAAGTCCTTTTGTAATTATTCCCTCTAGCATACTCGATTTATTTGGAAACCCTTAGGGTATTGTGAACCTCATCTTCAATCAAAGCGCCCTAATTCCTTGTTAATAAGTATAGCAGGAAAGGTGGTTTTCCTGTATCTTATACAATATGGGGATATGTATGGAACAATACACAGAAATCCTCCAAACCGAATTAGAAGAAGCTTTTGAGGTAAAAAATAAACAAGCCCTGCGACGAATAACCTTACTCTTAGTAGAAAAATTTTTATTTAAAGAGGAACATCGAGAAAGCCAGGAACTATTCAAGTCGGAAATACACACCCTGGCAGAGGCCATGAAGCGCGGTTTTGATCTAATGGAGAGCCGCTTCGCTGCAGTAGATAAACGCTTCGAAGCTATCGATAGACGATTTGAAGACATGAATAAACGCTTTGAAGATATAAACAAACGCTTTGATGATGTAAACAAACGGTTTGATGATGTAAACAAACGTTTTGACGATGTAAACAAGCGTTTTGAAGATATCAACAAGCGTTTTACCATGATGTTCTCTTTTATTACCGTAGGATTTGCCATCTTATCTATTATGATCGCACTGTTCGGATACGTTAGATAAGAGGAAAGCGACTGCTTGACAAACTTACGCTCGCTTTCTATAGTAGACCTAGATTTTCAGGGCGGGGTGAGCCTGAGCAGAAAGTCCAACCCCAGGCTGAAGGGCTTTCATTGGCTAAGCGTATGTTTTTTTTTCAGGCAAGTCCCCACCGGCGGTAAAAGCCCGCGACTTCTTCCCTCCCTTAGGGTATGGAAGAACTGAACCGGTGTAATTCCGGTGCCGACGGTATAGTCCGGATGGAAGAAAATCCTTACACGGAAGGTATACGCCCTGAAGACTCCGGTCTTCAGGGCTTTTTATTTTTCCTTCCCTATCTACCCTTCCATCCGGACCTTACCCATTTATCTTAACCATTTCGGAGGTAAACGGATGGAAAATAAAATAAAATATTTAGAATCGACCATAGCGAATTCTTTGGGGACGGTTTCTCCGGAAAAGTTCCTTGCCTATGCCTTAAAAATTGCGAAACGAGGGAAAGGTAGGGTTTCTCCCAACCCGCTAGTAGGAGCTGTCCTTGTTAAAGGGGGACAAATAATCGGGGAAGGAGCTCATCTAAAGTATGGTGGGAAACATGCGGAAGCCC
>JBDNDI010000248.1:0-4294 GCA_046719195.1 Spirochaetales bacterium
GTATACATCAGCTATAGCCGTAATACGGGCCGATAAGGGTATAGCCTCTTCCGCTAGACCCATGGGGTATCCTTTTCCATCCCATCGTTCGTGGTGGTAGAGGATAATATCCGCTGCAGTTCGCAACTCCTCCTTATCCCGGACAATATTATGCCCTAGCAGGGTATGTTTTTTGATTTCCTCGTATTCGTCTTTACTGAGGGGACGGTTTACCAGGAGGATGGTATCGCTGATTCCGACCTTTCCAATATCATGCATAGGGGCAAAGAGTTCCATCTCTTCACAAAACTTGTCCGGCATGCCCAATCCCTTGGCCAATAGACGAGCATAGAGGCCCACCCGACGCATATGGTTACCCGTTTCGTTGTCCCGCAACTCAGAAAGCCGGGCAATAGTACGGTAAAGATCGATTCTGCTTTTGTATTCGGATTCCTTTAAAATTGAAATATCCACAGGTAAAGCAATAAAATGCTGAATCTGACCATTGATATCCCGGATTGCGGAAATGTAGAGTTGTACCCAGACGAGAGTACCGTTCTTTTTACGGTTTATTAGAATACCCTCCCATTGACCTCCGGTGGGATTTAAAATGCTTCTCCAAAGATTACTGAATAATTCTTTATACTCCTCTTCGGTGTAGCCGAGGTTTTTATATACCTCAACGCCGGGATTCAAGATACGGGGATTTTGCCCCAATACTTCCTCTTTTTCGTATCCATACAAGCGAAGAAAAGCCGGATTAACCTCTTCTATTATGCCGCTTCTGTCGGTAATGATTACAGGTTGTTGAATGCCTAAAATTGCTTGAAAGTAGGTTTCCCTATGTAACTCGGACTTCCATTCTTCTAGAATTTCCCAGGCGGTTCGTAAAAGGATATTGAGTTTCAGAAGGAAGGCATCTTTCTGGGTCAGATCCGGGCTAGGAAGTATTAAGAGACCGACAAAATCCTCTCTGTGATAAATAGGAATATACCAAAACGAGTTCTCTATAACATCTGTATATCTTCCAGACATGAGTTTTGAAAGTATATTTCGGCTAGGACTGGGACAGGGAGTGGAGGTTTCCATCCGGCAGGCTATCGTTTTTAAAGAAAGAGACCCTTCCCTAGTCTGATACGTGTATAAACAACCGCGTTTACTCCCCGAAATTTTTAAAACTTCATGAAGCACAAACTCCATAAACCCTTCTTCAGTCTTTATTCTAAACTTAAGGAGAGCAATGAGACTTCGAAGAATCTCTAATTGTTTGCCCAGCTCTATTTCATATTCCTTCTGTTGGGTGATATCCATAGTGACTCCCTGCACTTGTACAGCTTTAGTTTGGGGGTCTCTATGAGTGACAGCGCCAAAATCGTAATACCAGCGATAATTACCATTAACATCCCGAATCCGGTACTCTGATTTATAGTAAGGCATTTTCCCTTGCAGGTGAGATCGCATCTCCTGAAACATGTGTGCCGAATCTTCGGGGTGTACCAGGTTGGTAAAATGGGTATAATGGGTAAAATTTTTGGCTGCATAACCCAAGTTTTCAGCTTTTTTAGGGTGGAAATCGAAGGGACCGCTTGGAAGTTCCAGGGTCCACCAGAAAATTTTCCCTACCTGAAGGGCTGTATCTAACCGACTCTGGAATTCCTGTAACTTTTGATTCTTTAGTTTTAATTCCTCTACAAGTTCTTTAACCCGGTTTTCGGCTTCTATTTGTTGGGAAATATCGATGAAGGCACTGCGGATGTGGTGTACCGTGGAAAAGTCCTCCAGCAGGTTGCTTTCTATCCGTACGGGAATAGGGTGGTCTTTGCCTTTGAGGTAAACCGTACAAGGTGTGTGGATTTCCTGATTAATTACCCGGTTTAGATAAAAATAAAAGGTGTCCTGACTTTCCGGAGTTAGGAGCTGTTGAATTTTAATTTTACCTTCTGAAACTCTTGTAAGCCCTGTCCAGGAACGAAAGAGCAAGTTACAGTTTAATAAGAACCCATCGGGAGTATAGGTAGCATATCCAATAGGAGCATTTTCATACAGATCTTCTAATTGTCGGGTACGGGCTTCTAACTGGGATTGAGTATGCTGGAGCTCCTCGTTTTGAAGCTCCAGCTCTTGGTAATATACGGATACCTCTTCTATAAGTTCTTCTAAACTTTTTTTCTGTAAATCTTCAGGGGCAAATTTGTTCCGCAAGGTCTGCTCAATACGACTTTTTAAGCTTTTAGGATTATTTTTATCCACTTTTTCAATATATTAGAGACATTGTTTAATGTCTACCTGTATATAGTGAATATCAATATACACCTATCGTTTAACCCGGGCATTTCCCTCCCAGATGCTCCAGATTTGTTCTTCGTCTGCGGGTTGGGCGTAGTCGGTAAGCATGGTAACTGCCAGTGCACCCGTGGCCCATCCAAACTGGATCCATTTTTCGGGCTCCCAGCCTTTTAAAATGGCATAAAGCAGTCCTCCTACGAAACCATCTCCACCACCGATCCGGTCCACTACGGCGATTTCCCTTGGTTCGGCTACAAACCACTGATTTCCCACCGAAAGAATGGCACCCCATAGGTGTTGCTGCACATTTATAACTTCCCGCAGGGTGGTTGCATACACGGAAGCGTGGGGGAACCGTTTTTTAACTTCACCGATCATCCCTTTAAAACTATCGATCTTTTGAGCAAGTCCTTTCCCGCCAGCCTCCGGCCCTTCCACCCCTAGGGCAAGCTGAAAGTCTTCTTCGTTTCCCACCAGGATATCGGCTGCCTGAGCAATTTCTGTAAAAATCTCCCGCAGTTCCTTTTCCCGGTTTTTCCAGAAGGAGGCCCGAAAGTTCAGGTCAAAGGAGATGCGGGTTCCGTATTTTTTTGCAAGGTGGGCAAGCTCCACACAAAATTTCCCAGTTTCGGGAGAAAGGGCTGCAAAAAGGCCCGAAGTATGGATGATCTGCACTCCATCGGTACCGAATAGTTTTTCTAAATCAAAATCTTTGGCTGTAATGGTTCGACCAACTTCACCAGCCCGGTCGTTGTGTACCCGTGGCCCCCGGTTTCCGGCTCCGGTGTCAGCCATATTGATCTGGTGCCGATACCCCCACGGACCCCCTTGAGGTACTTCTCTACCTTCGTATTCTATATGGCGGCTTGCCAGGTCATCTTTAATAAAGCGAGAGATAGGACTGTCTTTTACAAAGGCTGTTAAGACTTTCACCTTCAACCCCAAATACGATGAAACACTAGCCACATTGGATTCGGCGCTAGTAGCTTGCATATGGAGTAGACGTGTGCAGTGCATCGGTTGCCCATCAGTGGGAGTAAGACGAATACCCATACTGGTAGGCACCACTAAATGGTATTTACATCCTTTCTTCAGTTCCATAAAAACCTCACTCCTAAATGAATAATATTCCAATTCTTTATCTTACCGGATTTTTTAGCTCCCGCGCAAGCTTTTCAAAAGCGGGGAGAGTTTCCCGATAAAACAGATGCCACCCTTCACAAAGGAGAGAGAGGAGCAATGGGTGGAGTGTCCGAGCTTGAGGGAGGGGAGCTTTCGAAAGGGGGGCCTTCCAACTTTTCTTAATCCGGCTTTTGTGGGTCCTTTTTTGAAGGGCCTGCCTTCTGCGCGCTCCCAGCTACCCGAAGTTCTATTCGGTGTTTGGGGCAATCGCCAAAGCAAAGCTTCTGATAGGGGCAAGATACGCATTGGGGGTGAGTGATCCTCTTTCGTTTCCCAAATCTTTTATACAGCGAAGAGGACACATAGTAATTCCAATCGGAGATTTCCATAATATTGCCTAGTTTCCATGCGGAATCTACAAAAAAATCGCAAGGATACACATCCCCAGAGTGCTCTACTACAAAATACTGATTGCAGGTGGGACTCATGGTGCAGATAGAGGGAGTTCCCTGTATCAGGGTTTGAAGAACCGAATCAAACCCACGAATTGAAATTGAACGCACATCCTGGGGGTACCAAGCTTCAAAAACAGAGAGCAGGAACCTTCCCCATCCAGCCGGCAACGGTACTGATTGTGTATATCCGCAGGCCCATCTAGACTAATCCCTACTAGAAAGTTGTATTCGGTAAAAAAGGATGCCATCTCATCGGTTAAAAGGGTTCCGTTGGTTTGAATCCCGTTACTGACGGAGACACCCAGCCTGCCGTAAGTTTGCTGTAGGTGCACTACCTTTCGAAAAAAGTCTAGGCCCATTAAGGTCGGTTCCCCACCTTGCCATCCAAAAGCATAGACAGGTTGGACTGTTTTCATATAGGAAGAGATCAATCTCTCTAACACCGGATCGAT
>JBDNDI010000249.1:0-4270 GCA_046719195.1 Spirochaetales bacterium
TATCTGAACAAAAATAAATCTTTTGCATACCGGTGTAGGATTTTTGGTAGCCCAGCATTTTATTGGATGGTTCTATGCTTCTCTTTGGTTTGGGATTACAGGATTCCGGAATTTAATAGCAGATTTAGTGGCTACCCGGGGTTTACGTTTGAAAGAGTGGACTTTGCAAAGGGTAAAGTATACAATGTAACAAAGTTCTTTTTCATTTCCTTTGCAAACGGACTATATTTAGCAACCCATAATACTCTTCGAGGGTTCGATAAAAAAGTGGTACGAGGGAATTTTTTCCGCTCGGTTTTTGCCTGGCCTCTAGCGGCTGTATTTGCCCCTGTTGGAGACCTCTTGGGGGTACCCAGTATTGTGCAAGCCAAGTTTTGGTCAGATGTAGTGGCTGGCCTAATTGAAGGAGGATCCAAATATGTGAAACTTCTCAAGGTGCAAAAGAGGGATCTATCGGAGATACTCCCACGTGTAGGCGAAGAAAAAGAAGAGGATCGATATGCAGCAATTTTAGATCTCTTACAGCTATTCCGGGATCAGCCGCGAACCAGAAATACTCTGCGTAAAATCTTCCTGGCAGACAAGACAGGTTCTTTTTATACACTATTGGCACAGGTATTAAGGGATCCCGGTTTGTATACCGCTCTAATCGACTATATCCTGGAACAATTGCCTCAGGATGTAAGTGCGGATTTAATCCTCCTTTTGGGAGGTGCGTTTCCAGAGTTTCGCAATTGGATTTTCTCTGTAGAAAAAGATATAACCCCTGCTACTAAGCCGGTACTAGTTGTGGGGCGATAACAACCTGTATTCCATTTATCCCCAATCATTTAAACCGGGTTCTAAGCCAGCAATGGTTGCGGGGTTAAAGCAAATCGATACCTGCTCCTGTACCGGGGAAAAGGCGTTCTGCTGTGTCTACAAATCGTTTGTAGTTGGTACTATTAAACCACCAAAGGTAATCTTTCTCCGGAGCGGAGAGATCATCTAGTAGCTTCTGGGTTTCCGGCTCCATGTCCCAGTCTAAGGCTTCAAGGTTTTCTTCTAGTTGGTTTAAGGTGCGCACCCCTATAATAACTGAAGAGAGAAACTTGCGGGTTAAGGGCCAGGCAAGAGCAAGTTTTGCCATGGGAATACCGGTCTGTTCAGAAACAGAGGCTAATTTTTCAGCTGTTCGGAACCCTTTCTCGTGCCAGAACCGAGGGCCATCAACTTTTATTCGGTATTCTAGCCGAGAGCCTTTGGGCGGCTCCTGCGCTCCTCTATACTTCCCTGTAAGTAGACCCCCTCCAAGAGGACTCCAAGAGAGAATCCCCAATCCATACTCGACCATTGCGGGGATTATTTCTCCCTCTGCATCCCGGTGAATTAAGTTGTACAAGTACTGCCCGCAAATAAAACCGGTGTGGTTATGTCGAATAGAGGTTTCCATGGCTTTAGCGATTTGCCAGCTAAAGAGATTGCTGCAGGCGGTATATAAAATTTTCCCTTGCTGAACTAAAACCTGAAGTGTTTCTAGCACTTCCTCCATGGATACTAGCGGATCAGGTCCATGTAGGTAATAAATGTCGATGTAATCTGTACGTAACCGGCGGAGGCTGTTTTCACAAGAAGTAACAATATGTTTGCGGGTTAACCCATGAGTATTCGGCTTTTGGCCCATGGGAAAGTAGCACTTGGTGGCTAAAATAACCTCATCTCTTGAAATTTCTCCTAATACGTTACCAATAATCGTCTCAGAGGCACCGGAGGCATATACATCGGCTGTATCTATAAAATTGCCCCCCTTTTCTACGTACTTCAGTATAATTTGCCGGGCGACTGTTTCATCACAACCCCAGGGTGTAGCGCCAAAGGTCATAGTCCCAAGACAAGCCCTAGAAACGAGTAATCCGCTCTTCCCTAAATATCGGTATTTCATTTGAGCTTCCCCCTCTAACCTTGCTACTCTGTTATCTTTAGACGTCCCTAGTTTAGCCGATTTTTAAACTGGTTGCAAATACCACTGTCCCAGGCAGAATAAAAGGCGTCATAACTGACCTATCTAGTAAGCTTTGCATACCTAGTAACAAAAGGTTCATTTAATAGGAGGATTTTGGGATCGTATACAAAAGCCCGGGCTATGACGATCCGTTGTTATTGCTCCCCGGAAGTACAGGATACACAAGTATTATTACTCCTTTATACTTTTCATTGAGGAACATCTCTTCGGCAAGCAAAGCGTCCATGGCTTTTCGCATGGGTGTTGTTTGCCCATCGATAAGAAAAGAGCAGTCGAACACTTCCATACTTGCCGATAATAGGTACAGGAAAGAACTACCAAAGCTCCACAACGAAACATTAATCTTCTAATGTATCTGAGACAACACGTAGAATGGGAACCTCTTCTGCTAGGTATGCACCACCATGGGTTCTTACCTCCAGTCCCCGTCGCTCAGGGTCTTCTAGATCAGTTCGTATGGTAACCTTGGTAACCTGAAACTTCTCGGCAAACTCGGCCACGGTTAAAGATTTTTTTTGCTTTTATCAAATCAAATATTTTTCTTTTCTTTTGGAGGTATTTTCTTAAGATTATCATGCTTTTCGAACGAAAACAACAAAATAATGGGTTTAGTCTAAGAAGACTATATCTTCTGGCCGGGCTATTACATCCCTTTTTTCTGCGCCCAGGAGTTTTCGGATTTCTGAGCTGTGTTTTCCCATAAGGGTTTTAATTTCTTCACTGTTCAAACCCGTAACAATTTTAGCGACTTCGTTTACCGCTACAATGTCTCCTGCAGCAAAGACTCCCTGCACCTCGTGGATGCCGGAAGGGAGCAGACTTTTTCGGTTTCGCATAGCCTCTATGGCTCCCTTGTCCACAATTAATTTGCCCTGGGGGGTTCCGTTTAGAATCCAGCGCTGACGGTTCGATAGCTTTTCTCCGGCTAAAAAGAGGGTGCCGATTTGTTCACCTTTTAAAATACGCTTTAAAACATCCGGTTCCTTCCCATGGGCTAGAACCATTCGGCATCCGGCTTTCTGGGCTATTTGAGCAGCTAGTACCTTGGTCCGCATCCCTCCGGTAGAGAAGGTACTTCCTGCTGCGCCCGCACAAGCTAAGATTTGTTCATTTACCCTTGTTACGGTAGGAATGGGGGTAGCCGTAGGATCTATTTTAGGATTTGCTGTGTATAGTGCATCGATATCGGTTAAAAGAATCAAGAGATCTGCATCTATTTTGCTTGCAATAAGGGCCGATAGGCGATCGTTATCTCCAAAAGCGTTTCCGATCTCCGCAGTGGAGATAGCGTCGTTTTCGTTGAAAATCGGTATAACACCGAGTTCCAGCAAGGTTTCCACGCTGTTCCGAAGGTTCAGATAACTTTTCCGGTTGTTCAGTACTTCCCGGGTTAAGAGCACCTGGGCAATGGTTATCCCGTGTTTCCGGAAAGCGTCCCGATATTCCCGCATTAACAAAGGTTGCCCAATGGCAGCGCAAGCCTGACGCATCCGGACACTGGTAATTTTTTCCCGGATACCTAGTTCGCCAGCTCCCATTCCAATGGCCCCGGAAGTGACGATCAGAACTCTTCTGCCTTCTTTCTGGATCTGAGCAATCTGTTTTGCCATAGAGGCAATATACTCCGTATCGATCGAACAATCTTTAGAAAGAAGGTTGGTACCGATTTTTACCACAATTCGTTTTGCTTTTGAAAAGTTTCGCATGGTAATTCCTTGAGAACCTAAGGTGACTATTCTGGCAACTGTAAGGGTAAGTTACGATGAGTAAAGGATTTGGCCCTAGACCCTGTATAGTCGGCTACTATATGGCCGTTTCCATACAATCGCCATTTATAGGTGGTAAGGCCTGTTAGGCCTACAGGTCCCCGCGCATGGAGTTTGCCTGTGGCGATACCTACTTCTGCTCCTAACCCATATCGGTACCCATCGGAGAACCGGGTACTAGCATTCCAGAACACATCGGCAGAATCTACCCGCTCCATAAAGAATTCCGCTCGCTCCTTAGAAGGAGTAACAATGCCATCGGTATGGTGCGATCCGTAGGTATTGATGTGTTCTATAGCTTCTTCAAGGGAGGATACTATCCGAACGGCTAAAATATAGTCTAGGTACTCTGCTTTCCAATCTTCTTCGGTAGCTTTTTTACAAGGAATGATTTTACGAGTTGCTTCACAGCCCCTCAGCTCTACCGCAGGCACCTTAGAAGAAGAGCTGGCTGCATCAAGGCTCCCACTAAATACCCGGGCTAAGCGGGGTAGCCCCTCGC
>JBDNDI010000025.1:0-14752 GCA_046719195.1 Spirochaetales bacterium
CCGCCGGAAAACTCGTGGGGATACCAATCGGCCTGGTTGTACGGGATACCAACCTGATCGAGAAGTTTCCGGATTATATCTTTTCGTGTTTTTCGGTTGTATCCTAAATTTATTAACCCTTCCTCTAGGCTTTGCTGCACCGTCAGACGGGGGTTCAAAGCGCTATTCGGATCTTGAAAAATAATCTGCATTCGGCTCCGAAGTTTTTTCCAGTGATACCAGCCTAGATTATTAAGACATAGATTCTGATAGAATACTTTCCCTGCTGTGGGCGGCTCTAAAAATAGCATGCATCGGGCTAGCGTAGTTTTTCCAGATCCTGATTCGCCAACCAGACCAAATATATCTCCCTCTTCTACAGTAAATGAGACGTTATCCAAGGCCTTTACCGGATATTTGTGAATAATTCCTGAACCCATGTAGATTTTTGTTAGATTTTCTACACGCAGCAAGGATTTCATAGAGATGTTCCAAACTCCTTACCTGGGAAATAACAAGCACATCGATGGCTAGCAGCCACCCGGACTAAAGGAGGAATACTTTCTGTACATTTTTTTTGAGCAAGGGGACAACGGGGATGGAATGCACAGCCTTCTGGAATATTTTCCGGGTTAGGTACTGTGCCGGGTATGCCCTGCAAGCGGGTACCTCTTTTTTCTCGGGAAGGTATAGAAGACAAGAGTAGGCGTGTGTAGGGGTGCATAGGAGATGCAAATAGAATTTCTTTTGGAGCAGTTTCTATAATTTTACCAGCATACATAATGGAAATTACATCGGCAGCGTATCGGACAATCCCGAGGTCGTGGGTTATATAAAGAATGGCCATGTGAAAAGACTCTTGTAACCCTAAAAGAAGATGCATGATTTGCCGTTGTACTCCCACATCCAGAGAGGTGGTAGGTTCATCGGCTATGAGTAAAGAAGGATTGCAGGAGATAGCCATGGCGATCATGACCCGCTGTTTCATTCCTACCGAGAACTCGTGGGGATATCTACGAATAGCAATCTCCGGATCAGACAAACCTACTTTTTCGAATAATTCACAGACCCGCTCCCGGGCAGCTTTTTCCGAATATCCTAGGTGATACCGTATGGCCTCCATCACCTGAAAACCTACTCTAAGCGACGGATTGAGATATTTAGCCGGTTCTTGGAAGATCATACTGATTTCTCTTCCCCGAAGGTCCCGCATAACCTCTTCAGAAAGCTCCAGTAGGTTGTGCTCTTTGAAAAGTATAGTGCCCCTCAAGGAGGAAAGATTTGCGGGAAGTAAGCGTAAAATGGAAAGGGAGGTAACGGTCTTGCCTGCCCCGGACTCTCCTACGATTGCATGAAACTGGCCTGGAAGTAGAGTTAAATCTACCCCCCGGACTGCAGGAATTTTCCGCTGGTGAGCCGTGAACTCCACAGATAGATCTTTTATTTCTAGTAATACTTCTGAACCCATTAGGTTACCCGTATTCTAGGATTAACGAGAGAGTAGAAAAGATCTACTATAAAGTTTACCAAGGAGAACACGGCTGCAATAAACAGGGTACCTCCCTGGATTACAGGAAAGTCTCTCTGAAACACAGCTGTCAGAAGAAGTCTGCCCAATCCCGGAAGAGAGAACACCTGTTCTAACACTATAGCTCCTCCTAACATGTATCCGAACTGAATGCCTGCAATAGTAAGCACGGGTAGTAGGGCATTACGAAGGGCATGCCGATACCGCACAATAACCTCGGGTAGTCCTTTTGATCGGGCAGCAATAACATATTCCTTTTCCAATTCTTCAATCATAGAGGTTCGGACCAACCGTAATAGTACAGCTCCTCGGTTAATTCCTAAAGCTAGCGCGGGTAGAACAAGGTGATAGGGGGTATCTCCTCCGAATAAGGGGAATATAGGATATTTTACGGCAAGTAGTAAAAGGAGCAGAATTCCTAACCAGAAACTCGGCAGCGCTATCCCGATCTGGGCAAAGATCATTCCTAAGTAATCCCAAAGGGTCCATCGTCGCACGGCAGAAATAACTCCCAAAGGCAAGGCAATAAAGAGAGCGCAAACCATTCCTAAAACCGCTAAGCTTAGGGTAACTGGAAACCTGTCTAAAATCAGTTTCGTAACTGGCTCATGAGAAATGAGACTTTGGCCTAAGTGTAGCTGAAACACATCAAGAAGCCACTCTTCATATTGGATAAAAACTGGTTTATCCGTACCGAGTTGGACTCTTAGGTTTTCCACCACTTCAGGGGAAGCGTCCATCCCCGCAACGACAAATGCAGGATCTCCTGGAATAACCCGTAGTATAAAAAACACAATCGTAGGAATAAGGAACATAGTAAGCAAGAGACGCAGAAACTTTCGAAAAAAAAGATAGAAGAAAGAGGGAGAAACCCTATCAATATTTTTACTAAATAAGTTAGGTTTTTTTTCTAAGGAGGATAGCTGAGTTTCCAAAGTGGTAATTATCCGCTACAGACGATACTTTTGTTTAACCTCAGTTTCAGCGGTTAACCAATCAGAAAGCTCGTCGCCCGGTTCACCCGTAGAAATTCTTCGAAGATAAATTTCTTCGGCTCTTTCCCGAATCTCGTTTTCTAGTTTTTCAGGAGATAGAGGAGGGGAATTGGATGCACTCTTTCCCCGCTTTTTAGTAGTTCCTTCGGATTTCTTTGCCATATGGTACCTCCTAAAGTGCCAATTTTTATTTTTTTAAAGCCATTACTACCCGCTCAAGGACCTTTTTTCGATCTAGTGGTTTAACAATATAGTTCTTTGCCCCAAGTAGAAGGGATTTTTTGACTAGATCGTTTTTGCCTAAAGCACTGATCATGATTACAACCGCTTGTTTATCGAACTCCATAATTTTTTCTAAAGCTGTAATTCCATCCATTTTAGGCATGGTAATATCCATCGTAACCAGATCGACGCTTCCATGGAGTTCCTTGTATTTTTCTACCCCTTCTTCTCCGTTGGATGCAGTAGCAGCAATCTCAAAACCAGCAGAAGCTAAAATTTGACTAAGTTGTTTCGCAACAAAGAGAGAATCATCCACAATTAGTACTCTGTAAGGCTTCCCATCCGGTTTTATTCCCTCCGGGGGCGTTTCGTTGATACTTGGGAAATCCGTTTTAGCTTTCATAGAAAATACTATACCCATTTCTAGGCCCTTCGGCAATAAGGGAAGACAAAATCGAGTAGGAAATGGGCTTACACTAAGGTTATGGTTTGTAGACCCATAAAGGGGTGTTTTTTACCTTTACCTGTACTCTTGGGTGCGCCTCAGTTGTACAAAAAGAAGGCCGCCGGCTGTGCCGTGCGGCCTAAACTTTTTTACCTTAACTTTTTAAAGGCTGTTGTAAATACTTTTTACCTCTATTTTTAATAAAGCAAATAGTATGCCAAAATAGAAAACACACCCTGGAATTAATAATGGATTCTAACTATATATATTACAAACAAATAATAAGGTATAAAGGGGTGGTAGGGGAAAAATGAGACATCCCTGGCACATAAAAATATGCAGAAAGCATGAAGGTTTATGCAGGATGCATAAATTATTCACTTTGCATAGTGGGGTAATGGGGTGTTTTTCTTTTTTTTTTGCAACCATCGGCTTAAAGTAGATTGAGAAATTCCTAGAAGTTTTGCCGCTTCACTCTGATTGCCTTGGGTTAAGGTTAAGGCTTTTTGAATCAACCGATCTTCCACTTCTTCAAGGGTAGGAATAGGTTCTTCAAGTAAAGCACTGTAGGAGAGCGGTTTTTCTCTATCCTTTTCTTTTTGCAATGAGGATTCCTGGAATTTATTAAGATACGCCAGGAGAGATTTCCTGTTGAGTTCCTTTCCTTCCGTTCGACTAACTGCATCGTACAGTAAGGATTGTAGTTCCCGTATATTACCGGGAAAGGGATATTGGGACAAAACCGCGTACAATTCCTGGGGAATTAGAGGTTTAGGTTTCCCTAATTCTTCCGAAGCTTTTTGCACAAAGGCATCAACTAAAAGGGGTAGGTCTTCGAGTCGGCTTCTAAGAGGGGGTAATTCTATTCTATGGGCAACTAACCGATAGTAGAGGTCAGAACGGAAGGTCCCTTGGGAAACCTTTAAGAATAAGTCCGAATTAGTGGCAGCTAGTATTCTGGCCTGGGAATACTGGGGCACATCGGAGCCTAACCGGTAATACTCACCCTCTTGTAAAAGCCGGAGGAGTTTTACCTGGGAAGGCGGTTCCAAGTCTCCAATTTCATCTAAAAAAAGTGTCCCTTCTGCTGCTTCCTGAATTAACCCATTCCGCTCTGTGTGGGCTCCTGTGTACGCCCCTTTAGCATGTCCGAATAAAGTGTCAGAAAACAGTGTATCGTCTAATCCTGCAATATTAACAGGGACGAATTTTCCCTTTCTTCCACTCAGGCTGTGAATGGTACGGGCAATAAGCTCTTTTCCTGTGCCGCTTTCTCCTGTTATTAGAACAGTTTTTGAAGTGGGAGCTATAGCTTCTATATGAGTAAAAACTTCAAGCATTAAAGGGCTTTTCGTAATAATACTTGTAAAAGCTTCAGGATGGTGAAGCTTTTCTAAAAAAGCTCCTGACTGAAGTTGGGATACCTGTCGGCGCAGATCATGGATAGTCAGGGCATGTCGGAGGATGGGTAATAATCGTTCTTCCTGTAAAGGTTTGGTTAAAAAATCAAAAGCCCCCTTTTTCATGCATTCAACAGCGGTTTCCACCTTATCTTTGGCGGTAATAACCACCACGGGCAGTTGAGGATACTGGTTATGGAGGGTTTCTAAGATAGTTAACCCGGAGATATCTGGAAGAAGTAAGTCGAGTAAGACTAGAGAGCACTCGGTATTCTCTACAATCGCTAACGCCTCTTTTCCCCTATAGGCAGTACGTGTATTGGAGAAGCCGAATCCTTCTAACACAGTCTTAAGGTATTCTACAAACAGCTCATCATCGTCCACTATTAGAATAGGAGCAGGTAAAGGATTGGATTTCTTTTCCTTCACATGGCCTTTCCTTTTAAATTTGCCACATGGGTGTTTAATTTGGATAGTCGCTGCGCAATCAGCCTAGCGAGAAGAATCCCATAGTGGGGTTTCTCTTTCACTATATTCATGAACTCGTTCTTTGATATTTTATAGAGGATAGAACGTCCTTCGGATATTACAGTTGCGGATCTTCGGTTGTTTAACAGGAAGGACATTTCTCCTAGTAAAATATCTTCCGGGGTAAGGGTAGATATGTGTTTCCCTTTCGAGTAGATTTTTAAGGTTCCCGAAGCTATATAGTACAGATAGTTGCTCTCCTCTCCTTCTGTAAATACGGTTTCTCCATCTTCGAAGATAACCTCTTCCCGGTTGGCAAAAAGGCCGGGAACTACCTCTCCCTTTCTGGTTTGATGACGGATATCAAACGCAACTTCGTTTCCTTTATCGTTATAACGAAGATTTTGAACGTACAGATTGGTCATTTTTATACCATGACCATGGAGTTCAAGTTTGCCTTTGCGTTCTTCTAAATATTTACGCCAGTCAAACCCTTTACCTTCATCACGAATAACAAATGTAGATTGTTCCAGGCCTATCCTGTAAGAGAAGTACACTTTTCGATCTCTTAATACCGGATTTTTTAATTTTTCCCGGATAAGCTCCAATCCATCTTTGCCCATATTTAACCAATTACTCTTTTCTTCATAGGTTATTTCACAGTTTCCATGTTCTACGGCATTCATAAGTAGTTCAAAAAGAGCTACGTGGAGCTTATCCCTCTGTTCCTGACTCAGGTAACCAATATTGAAAAGGTAATTGGTAATAAGGTTTACGTAGGTGCGGATTTGAAAAGGATCGTTCTCCATAATAAAGGTGCCGGAGATGGTTTTCAAAAGATCACGCTGGAGGTCTCGGTGAAAAAGAAAGTGTCTGTTCTGATAGATTATTTTTAATACCCGGTAGAACCCCCAAACCATTTCGGACCGGGGAATTAAACTGATGATGTTGGTATTCTTCACAATCTCTTCTGCTTTTGGGGCATCTTTTCGAATATATACACCGATAATGCCACCGTAATGCAACCAGGGATCTGCTTTAATATCCTCAAGTATGTTTTTTGCATCGATACGAAAATCGGAAAGATTGATGAGACTCATTTCGGGCAATTCGTACTTCAGGTATTCGAGCGCAGATTCGGCACTATCGATAAACTCGGGTATAAATACATCGTGAAATTTTTCCGTAATACGCTTAATAACACCGTTTAGCTCTAAATCGGTACTTATGACGGGCATCTTTTTCATGGCTATTCAGTGTTATTATCGGCGAAACCTCCTTTTTCTACGAGATTCTTACGGATTATTTTTGACCAAGAGTCTTTTAAGGTAACCGTTCGGTTAAATACCAAATGGGAAGGAGAATGATCTTTCAGATCCGCGCAGAAGTAACCTTGACGGAGAAATTGGAACTTGTCTCCTGGTTTCGCATTTAGTAAACTCGGCTCGGCTTTGCAGTTTGAGAGACAGCTAAGAGAATTAGGATTGATAAATTCCCTCCAATCTTTTCCTTCCGGAACCTCGGAGGGGTCTTCTAGAGTAAATAAGTGATCGTAGAGGCGAATCTCGGCATCCAAAGCATGGTTAGCAGAAACCCAGTGAAGGGTACCTTTTACCTTTCGGTTGTCCGGAGTAGTTCCTCCGCGGGATTCGGGATCATAGGTGCAACGTAATTCCACCACTTTGCCTGTAGTGGGGTCTTTAATTACCTCTTTACAAGTGATGTAGTAGGCATGCTTTAAGCGTACTTCCCCTCCCGGATAGAGGCGAAAATACCCTTTAGGAGGCACTTCCATAAAATCTTCCTGCTCTAAGTAAAGTTCTCGGCAAAAGGGCACTTTGCGGGTTCCTGCATTTTTATCTTCCGGATTGTTATCTGCCTCGAACCATTCTACCTGATCCTCTGGGTAGTTAGTAATAATTACCTTTACAGGGTTTAGAACTACCATTACCCGCTGAGCTCGTTTATTCAGATCTTCCCTTAGGCAGTGTTCAAGAAAGTTAATATCTACCAGGCTATTCACCTTGGAAACTCCGATCCGCTCTGCAAATGTGCGTATGGATTCCGGAGTATACCCTCGGCGTCGAAGGCCTGAAAGGGTGGGCATTCGAGGATCGTCCCATCCGGATACAATCCCTTCCTGTACTAACTCCAGTAGCTTTCGCTTGGACATTACGGTGTAGGATAGGTTAAGCCGGGCAAACTCAATTTGCCGCGGTTTGTGGGGTAATTCCAAAGCTTCTAGAAACCAGTCATATAAGGGCCGGTGATTTTCAAACTCCAATGTGCAGATGGAGTGGGATATTGTTTCTATAGCGTCGCTTTGACCATGGGCAAAATCATAGAGGGGGTAAATGCACCAGGCGTCTCCGGTTCGATGGTGGGTAGCCCGGCGAATCCGGTACAACACCGGATCGCGCAAGTTTAGGTTCGGAGAGTTCATATCTATTTTTGCCCGGAGTACCCGGCTGCCATCCGGGAATTCTCCGGCTCGCATGCGACGGAATAAGTCTAAGTTTTCTTCTACAGAACGATTCCGGTAGGGGCTAGGGGTTCCTGGTTCTGTCGGTGCCCCGCGCATGGCACTGATTTCTTCGGCAGAACAGTCATCAACATAGGCAAGTCCTTTCTGTATAAGAAACTCAGCCCACTGATACAATTGTTCGAAGTAATCAGAAGCGTAGAATAAACCATCCCATTGGAAGCCTAACCATTTTACGTCTTCTATAATGGATTCTACATATTCTACTTCTTCCTTTGTGGGGTTTGTGTCGTCGAAGCGTAAATTGCAGGTACCCTGGTAGTCCCGGGCTATTCCAAAGTTTAGACAGATAGATTTAGCATGCCCTATATGCAGGTAACCGTTCGGTTCCGGAGGAAACCGAGTTTTTACTTCTTTATACCGACCTTTTTGTAAGTCCTCGTCGATAATTTCCCGAATAAAATCTTTTGATGCGCTTCGTTCTTCTGACATAGTAAAAGGAATATAGCAAAAATTGGGGGAATAGGAAAAGTATCTAAGAGATTATTCAGGGTTAGAGCGTAAGCGCTTTATAACCCAACGGGTTAGAACCCTTATTCCCCGAAGCCGAGTACCTAATCCTTTACCTGCTATATATGTCAGACCGGCTAGCATCCCTTTATAAACGGAAGCATCTACAGGCTGCCAGAAAATGTTTCGTTTTAACCAAGGGAGCCGTTCCCACACGACTACCTTTAATTGGGTCATTTCTTCGATTCCCGCATCTCCGTGAGTTCTACCAATGCCTGATTGGTGAAAACCTCCCCAGGGAGTCTCTGGCATTCCATGGGAAAGTAGGTGATCGTTGATAGTTACCACCCCTGCTTGTAGTTGGGAAGCTACCTCATGCGCCCGTTGCTTGCTGGAGCTCCATACCGATGCCGTAAGACCAAACCGGGTGGCATTGGCTCGTTGAATAGCTTCTTCCACCGATTCTACCGGGCACACTGCAAGAACTGGACCAAAGGTTTCCTCTTGCATAAGGGATAGGTTGTCGGTAGTAACTTCGAGTATCTGGGCAGGGTAGAAAAGATTTATTAGGGATAATTCTTTGGGTGGAGAAGAGGTCTCTATCATCCGGGCACCCCGGGCTAAAGCTTCCTGTACTTGAGCTTCGACTTTTCGTTTTTGTTCTTCCGTGGTTAGAGAACCAAAATCTAGGTCTAAGGAACCGGTTCCCTGGCGAAGAGATTTCACTTCCTTCCGTAAGAGTTCTAAAAAGGTGGAGTATACGGGCTTCTCTACATAAATGCGTTCTACACCCCCGCAGGATTGGCCACAGTTAGACACACCTGCCCACACAGCTCCGGCCGCTGCCCGTTGCAAAGGCGCATCGGTAAGCACTAACATGGCATCGTTTCCCCCAAGCTCTAAGGAAACTGGAATAAGTTGTTTTCCCGCCTCCTGCATTAAAAGCTTACCGGTTTCTGTAGAGCCGGTAAAAAAGAGTTTCCCAATTCCGCTTTCCAATAAAGCTGAACCGGCCTCGCTTCCCGGCAAATGTACCAGGTGAAAAAGGCCTCGAGGAAAACCGGCTTCTTGCAGAAGGGTGGCTATTTCTTCCCCTACAGGCTGAGCTTGCGTGGCCACCTTTAGAACCACTCCATTACCTGTGAGAAGGGCCGTAACTAGTTCATGCATAGGTATGGCAAAAGGATAATTCCAGGGACTGATAATACCTACCACACCGTAGGGTACCCGGTACAGAACAGATTTCTTGTTGGCAAAAAGAAGGGAACTGCAAGGAAGCCTTTTAGGTCGTAATATTTTAGGAACCCGGCGGGCATAATAAAGGCAGGCTAAAGCTGCAGGAATTACCTCGGTAACTAAAGCTTCTGTCGGAGTTTTTCCAGTGCAGATTGAGATGGTATGGGCAATTTGCGAAGCTTTTTGGTGTATACGATGAGCAGCCTCACGGGCAAGATGTTCTCTTTCTTTATACGAGGTTTTTGCCCACTCCTCTTGGGCAACTTTAGCCTTCTGAACCAACATAGGTACTATCTCCCGAGGATGCTCCAAGATTTCGGCAATAGATTCACCGGTAGCAGGGTTTACAATAAACCTGCCTGTTTTTTTAGGTTCTAGGGTTTGCATCTGAGTATCCTTTCCAGGTGGACATGCTAGCATGGACTCCCAACAACCGTAACAGGTGTTGAAATAAAAAGTCGGGTAATAAAGCCCGGAATATCAGGGCCGAACGAACCGTTTGAGGACGCTTGGGACAATGCCGTCCTTTTTGTAAGGCATCTTCCACCACTGCTCTAGCCACTACATCATGGGAAGAAAGTCGTGGAACAATCCAATTTCCAATTCCTTTTAATTTTGCACCGGCAAATAAACCTGTGGCCACATAACTAGGATGAATGCTGGAAAATTTAACCCCCCGTTTGTTCAGGTTCCAGGCCTCTTGCCGGAGCGATTCGGTAAGCCCCCATACTGCCCATTTAGAGGCAGAATATACGGCTAATCCGGGCACTCCTAAAAGGCCCGCAGCCGAACTGATGTTCACGATATGCCCTTGGTTCCGTTCATACATTTGAGGTAGAAATGCATAGATGGTATAAATAATAGAGTGCATATTTACCTCTAGGGTGCGAATCCATTGTTCCTGAGGTTGGTCTAGGAAGTTTCCTGGTGCTAAATATCCAGCATTGTTAATAAGAATGTCGATACCCCCAAACTCCATTAGATCTTTCTCTGCATTTGCTTGTACCTCTGATGGAGAAGTTACATCGCACACCCGGGTAACAATTTTCGATAAAGAGCTTGTTTCAGATCTAAGATTGTTAAGAGTATTTACCGCCTCCTGTAACCCTTTTCCATCTAAGTCCCATAGGGAAAGGTGACACCCTTTGGCTAATAAACGCCGGGCAATGGCAAAACCAATCCCTCTTGCAGCACCTGTAATAACCGCTCGTTTCCCTCGTATGCTATACATGTTTTGAGCGTATCACCGGATACAGCAGCTTGCAAGACGAAATTTGTCTTTGGGGAAACACAGCGGAGAGCCTTGCAATCCTGATTCTTGTGATTCATAGCCTTATCAAGAAAAGGTCGTACCCGTACAAGGAGGACGAAGGGTGGTTTTCTTAAGGTCCAGAGGAAAGGGAGAAACCTAAACCTACCAGCCTGATCGGGTTTGGTTTTTCTACAATTTCTTCTGTATCATTATTCCAGACAACAGTAAGGTACCCTTTAAGAGTCCTAGAGCCTGATTGCAGCGCTACTCCTATTCTGCTATTCCAGACTGCATCCCACCCACCTCCTCGTAAGGCTAGAACATCTACCACTACCTCTGCAAAACCCCCGAAAAGGGGAGTTATGGGATAGAGGACCTCCCACCCGAGTCTATGAAGCCAAAAGTTGCGCGGTTTGGGGATGTTTTTAGCTTTCCAGTAATCGAAAAGATCTACATAGCCGGTACGGTAGTAGAGACTGTTTTGAAGGCCTTTCACGGTAAACGAAGGTAGTACAATCCCTGTAGCAATCCGTTCAGAAGCCGGATTTTCAAAAGATTCAGTTTCGGTACGTTTAGACCGAAGAGGGTGGTTACTTAATCGAGAGTATTCGGCTAGGAGATGGAAGCCCCACAGGTTCCAAGCTCCGTATACCCCATACTGGAACTGTATACTGTTCATCCACCATTTGGCAGCAGAGGCGGCTACATCCCCCGGTGCAAGAGGACCCACTAGTAAAAAACTAGCATACGAGAGTTTAAGAGCTGCCTTTCCTGGGTACTGCAATAGGGTAAAAGAACCCAGCGCATGAATTTGGAAATCATCCGTTACGCTAGAACGGAACGTGTAATTGTCGTATCGAAGTTCTACATACGAAGCCGGAAGCAATACCGCTTCTTCAAAAGGCACCTCCCACAGCGCATCGAATACTGGAAGGGGTTCAGGGAAATCTCTTGCCCCAAGCAAGGGGGAAAGCAGGAGTAGACAAGTCGCAAGGGTGAGGCTCCGCACATAGCAGGCCATCTCGGATGCTTTAGGGGAATTAATGCTAGCCACTCGCATAAGGCTGCAAGAAGGCTACACATCTAGGGGCATCTATTCAAGGGGCTCTATTTTATGGGCCATTTCTAAGATTTCTAAGATAGGAACTTCTTGCATAACCATTCCAAGTTAGAAATAATAAAAAGGGCCGCATACACGGTAAGGGCGCTTCCTAGCACTAGGGGAACCACTAGTTCTAAATTGCGTCCAGGAAGGGTGGAAAATACACTAAATACAGAACTAAAGGGTATCCCAAGGATTCCTAAAAAGAGGAGAACTCCGGGTATAAGCCAGGTGGTGGGTGTTAATGTAGAAGAATCGGAAATATGTTTCCATTTTGTTTCCAAAGCGGATTGCTCTTTTTCGATAATAGCAGCAAGGACCCTGCTTTCGAAATCTGGAGAGGCAAAAATCTCTAGGTTTTTCCGGTACGTTGTTAGCACCCCTTCCATTTGGGAAAGGGTTTTTTGACAGGAGGAGCAGGTTTTTAAATGCTCTAAGGCTTCGGTACACAGGCTTTCTCCCTGATCTAACGAGAGATACGCTTCGATTACCTCTTCACACTTCATGCATAGCCTCCGCTACTGTTCCTTTTAAACTTTCCCGTAAGCGTAATTTTGCCCGGAATACATGGGATTTTACTGTCCCTACCGGAATATCGGTAATGTCCGAAATGTCCTGATAAGTCATTCCAAAGGAGAAGTAGAGTTCTAAGCAAATTCGGTACCGGTCGGGTAATTCGTCTATGGCCGATTGTAAAGCGGCTAGAGCATCTTTCTGTAAATGTATAATTTCGGGGGCGGGAGTAGAGTCGGGAATATCGTATTCTGAGGGAAGGGAAACAGGCCCTTTGCGTTTTCGATGCCAGCTTAGGCCAAGAAAATACCCAACCCGAAATAGCCAGGTGTAAAAAGCTGAATCTCCCCGGAAACTGTGTAGCCGCTCGTAGGCTTTGATAAAAACTTCCTGGGAAAAATCCTCCGCGTCCTCCAGGTTGCGAAAGAGCTTTACCCCTAGAGCGTAAATTTGTTTTTGATACTTTTTTACCAATACCCCATAGAGGGTAGGATTCCCTTGTAAGATTTTTTGAATAAGCTCGTAATCCGATCCCATTCTTTACCGTCGGTTGGCTCGGGTACGAAGAAGATAGAACAGGGTAAGACTTAAGCCAATCGCTAAAGGTATTAAGCCCCCTAACAAACTGGGGCTTATGCCTCCCCGAAGAAGAAAGTATAGGGTGAGTACAAGGCCTATACTTAGGTTTAATAATCCGGCTAAAAGGCTGAAGGTGTCTAGGTCGAAGATCTTGGGAGGTACATAACCCTGGCGAATAAGAAGCTCGGATTTTTTGTAGTTCCAGAGTAGGAAAAAAAATACTACGACCCCACCCATCAGGATTCCTACAATAGGAATCAGGGCAATAAGAATCTGTGCGGCTTCTGAGGCTGTATTCATAGCTATACTGTATCATAGTCAACCTGTCCTGTATATTCCTCCGGAAGGTGTTGGTGATCGAAGAAGTTTTCTTGAGATTTGTAAAAGATGATGTCCCTGCACAGCGAAAGATATAATAGGTACGATTTTATCCGGATGAGCTTTCAAGGCTCGAAATAAATAATATAGGTACCTTAGTCCATACCAAGAAAGAGCTTGACGTAGAAGGGATCGGAAAAGAACTTTGAGATTTCCCCAGTTAACTCTTTTCTCTTGAAGTATAGAAGAAGAACTTGCTTTTATTTTGGGAAGACGATTCAGAAACTCGATACAGCGATTGAAATAGGCTTTGGGATGATAAATGGAGGAAATAACCTTCCTGTAATTTTCCAAGAGAAGGGACACAGATAATTTGGGCTTGAAATTTACTGCAAATGTATGGGTGTTATTTCCCGATGCGTTACTAATAATTCTTCCTTCTTGTACCAATCGATGATACAATTTTGTTCCCGGAAGAGCGGTAAGAAGCCCCACCATAGCGGTTGGTATGGCAAGTTCTTCTATAAAATGTATTTGGTGCTGGGCTATATCTTCCGGATCGGAATCAAAACCTAAAATAAACCCTCCCGTTACTTCGATACCTCTCAATTGAATTTTCCGAACACTCTCTATTACGCTGTTTTTTAAATTTTGTACTTTTCCGGCTTCCTGGAGGGAGGAGAGAATAGGAGTTTCAAGCCCTATAAATACCATAGTAAACCGGGCTTGAACCATTAGCTCCAACAGTTCCTCATCCTTTGCTAGATCCACCGAAGCTTCGGTGGAAAAACCGACTGGGTACTTATGCTCCTTCTGCCACTGGATAATAGCCCGGAGTAGCTCCTTTACTTTGGTTCTATTTCCAATAAAGTTATCGTCCACTACAAACACATTTCCCCGAAATCCTAATTGGAGGGCAGTGTTTAATTCAGTTAGAAACTGTTCGGGTGGTTTGGTTCGGGGCACCCGTCCAAATAAATGGACAATATCACAAAACTCACAATCAAAGGGACACCCCCGGGAGAACTGCAGGGGTAAGACATTGTAAGCGGGTAAATTAAACAGATCAAAACGGGGTAGGGGGCACCGGTCTAAGGAGGGTTTTTCCGAACTCTGGTAAATTTCTCGAGGCTTACCTTGTTCCCAATCTTTTAAAAATTGAGGAAAAGTAACCTCACCTTCATTGAGAATGAAATAGTCAGGTCTATACGAGGAGGGTAAGCTCTGTAATTCTTCCAAGCTTTCCGTTGGGTAGGGCCCTCCCACGGCCACAGGTTTCCCTTTTTCCTTGCATCGATGGACTATTTCTAAAAAAGATTGTTTCTGAATAAGCATGGCGGAAACAAGTACTAAATCCGCCTCTTCTATATGGGAATCTTTTAAAGGGGTGACATTCACATCTACCCCTGTCACCGAATACGCTTTATCTACCAGGCCTGCTACCGTTGCTAATCCTAAAGGCAACATTAAAGCCTTTTTATTTATTAGGGATAGAGTATGTTTAAAACTCCAGTAGGTTTCAGGAACCTTGGGGTATACAAACAAAAATTTATTTTTAGGCATGGGCAACTCCTTGCCCTATTAGATGCGTTGAATTGCAAGAAAGTTGCAGAAAGGTTACAGAATATATTTACCTTTGTAAAATCGCTAAAGCTGCGTTCCAGGGAAGGGTAGCGCATTTTACCCGGAGGGGAAACTGATGTACCCCTGACAAAGCTTCTAA
>JBDNDI010000250.1:0-4266 GCA_046719195.1 Spirochaetales bacterium
AAATAGAGGTTTTCTGTGTACTCTCTGACCATCTATGCGGATTGAACGATCGTCTAAATCTCTTAGCCTAGATAGCCGGGGCCAGAGAGTATGTAAGATTACCAATCATGCCTTAGGACGTGTTATTAGCTCTTGTGCGGTAATAGATGTGTACCTGTTAGAAGGTATTGAGGAATTTTCCGGGGAATTGGCGAAAGATATTTTTTTAGATCCGATAGCAGAAAAGCTTTGGGTTGGTAGAGAAGCCGTACAGGAGATATTACCGGATTGGGATTTCCGCATTGAAGTAGCCTATAAACCCGGCGTTACGGACCCGGAAGCCCTAACTGCCCGGGAAGCAATAGAACTGTCTTTAGGGTATGCGCTTTCTTCTAAAACGGTGGTGCAGACCGCCCGACAGTATGCGTTCAAGGTCTTGGAGCCAAAAGGAATAAATTTATCCTTTTTAGCAAATCAGATAGCCCTGTTGCTCTATAATCCTTTAATAGAAGTTGCTTCCTGTCTCTTCCCCCGAGAACAACGAAGGTTCTCCACTATTTACCCCTATTCGGTTCCCCCTAGTCGGGTGCAGGTAGAACGAATAAGCTTAGAATCCCTAACAGAACAGGAACTGGAAACTCTTTCCCGAAATCGACTTCTCTCCTTAACTCTTTCGGAAATGCAGGCTATACAGGATTACTACAGGAATCCTTCCGTAAAAGCTTTGCGAAACCGCCTAGGTATAGGAGAGATTGCCACCGATGTAGAGCTAGAAATGATTGCTCAGACCTGGAGCGAACATTGTAAACACAAGATCTTTGCAGCCCGGATTCGGTATCAGGAACCTGGAGGGAAAGAAGAGACGATCGATTCCCTTTTTAAAACTTATATAAAAGAAACCACCTGTGTCCTTCAAAAAAATCGTCCGGATCTTCGTTCGGTGTTCTATGATAACTCCGGGGTAGTAGACTTTGATGAAGAAAATCTAATTTGCATGAAGGTAGAAACCCACAATTCTCCCTCTGCTCTCGACCCTTATGGAGGTGCTATAACGGGCATAGTGGGGGTAAACAGGGACATCCTGGGTACGGGATTAGGGGCACGACCGATTTTTAATACAAACGTTTTGTGCTTTGGAGAACCGGACACTCCCAAAGAGGAAGTTCCTCCCCCTCTAATTCATCCCCGGCGTGTATTATTGGGGGTGCATAAAGGAATAGTAGACGGTGGCAACCAATCGGGTATTCCCACGGTAGCGGGAGCCTTCCTGTTTGATGAAAGTTACCGGGGTAAACCTCTGGTGTTCTGTGGAACCGGGGGTATCCTTCCCCGATATGTGAACGGAAAACCGAGCTGGGAAAAACAGATCGAAGCTGGCGATCTAGCTGTGATGGCCGGCGGAAGGGTAGGCAAAGATGGAATCCATGGCGCCACCTTCTCCTCTGCTGCTTTGGATGAAACGAGTCCTTCCTCCGCTGTGCAGATCGGGGATCCCATTACCCAAAAGAAACTTTCCGATTTTCTGCTAGAAGCAAGGGATCAGGGTTTGTACCGCGCTCTAACCGATAATGGGGCAGGGGGGCTTTCTTCTTCCCTGGGTGAAATGGCTCAGATGTCCGGAGGGGTGAAGATCTGGCTAGATCGGTGCCCCTTAAAATATCCGGGCCTAGCCCCCTGGGAAATTCTCGTATCCGAATCCCAGGAACGAATGAGCTTTGCAGTACCCAAAGAACATATTGAACAGTTTCTCAGCTTGGCTAAAGCAAGAGGGGTAGAAGCTGCGGTAGTGGGAGAGTTTACTTCTTCGGGCAGGGTAGAAGTGTACCATGAAGGTGTCTTGGTTGCCTGTTTAGACCTTGCTTTTTTGCACGAAGGGGTTCCCCGCTTACAGCTCCAGGCACTCTGGGAACCTCCTGTGCATCCGGCTACTTTTTCTCTTCCTTCTTTAACCCCCGATTCAGTTAAATCGCTCCTTCTTCGTTTATTGGCAGACCCTAATATCGCCTCTAAAGAGTCCCTTGTACGGCAGTACGATCATGAGGTGCAGGGGGGCTCTATTGTAAAACCTTTTATGGGCGAACGATTTGATGCACCTATGGATGGAGGGATTGTTCGACCTCGGTACGATTCGTATCGGGGAATTACCATAACCCATGGTGTTAAACCCCGGTACAGTGACTACGATACCTACGCGATGGCAATTGCTGCCGTAGATGAAGCGTATCGGTCACATATTGCCCTGGGGGGAGATCCCGAGCTAGTATCTGCCTTAGATAATTTCTGTTGGCCGGATCCTGTTCCGGCTCCGGATAATCCAGATGGCAGTTATAAATTGGCCCAATTAGTAAGAGCCTGTAAGGGGTTGCAGGAAGCCTGTCTATCCTATCAACTCCCGCTAATCTCCGGCAAAGACTCCATGAAAAATGATGCCCGGATTGGAGAAAAGAAACTGTCGGTTCGGCCTACCCTATTAATTACCCTCATGGGAATTATCCAGGATGTCCGTAAGGCAATTACCACGGACTTCAAACATGCCGGGGATCGGGTTTACCTGTTAGGAAAGACTCCCGTAGGCCTTGGGGGAAGCTACTTAGAGGCGTTTTTAAAAGAGCGATTGGGTTTTCTGCCTCCTTTTAATCCGAAAGAAGTTTATCCTCTGTATGTTCGACTCCATACAACCCTCCAAAAGGGATGGGTGGCCTCCTGTCATGATGTGTCGGATGGAGGGGTAGCGGCAGCCCTCTGTGAAAGTGCCTTAGGAGGCCGTCTCGGCGTTTCGATTGAACTTGAGGAACAGTGGGTGGAGATAGCCCCCACAAATTCTGATTCCCGGGGAGTATCGTATACCCAAGGAATTCTTGTAACGGAAGAAATGGTTCCCCCGTTGCGTGCTTTTTCTTTATTATTCGGAGAGTGCCCCGGAAGGTTTGTCGTTAGTGTGCCTCAAACGTATGTAGAATCTTTCGAAGATTACTTTAGGGAGTTCCCCTGTTACCCTATCGGCTGGGTTACAGACAATTCTACTGTTCAGTTGCAATACAAGAGGGAAGGGGGCGAAGAGACTGTATCCGTGCAACTTACCCTAGAGGAGATAGAAACGGCCTGGAAGAGTTTTTCTAATGAAATCATTTCTTAAGGGTGTCTGAGATTAGGAGCTGAGGGATGGGCAAGAAGGTCCGAGTGATACTAATTACCGGTTTTGGAATTAATGCGGAGAGAGAATTAGCAGCCGCGTTTCAATATGTGGGTTGTGAAGTAACCTGTATCCATATGCACGATTTTATTAAATCTCCGGAATCCTTAGATACCGTTCAAATTCTCGGCTTCCCAGGAGGTTTTTCTTTTGGAGATCATTTAGGTTCAGGCAAAGTTCTTGCCCATATCTTAAAGCAAAAAATGCAGACGCCTTTACAATCCTTTGTGCAGCGAGGGGGGCTAGTGCTAGGGATATGCAATGGGTTTCAGATTTTAGTAAAGATGGGAATTTTACCGAATGTACAAGGGCTGGGTCAGCAAGAAGTAACTTTAATTCATAACGAAACAGGGATGTTTATCGATACCTGGGTGAAAGTGTACTTTCATCCTTCTAATCCTTCTCCATGGATACGAGGACTGGAAGAAGAATGGTTCCCTATTCGACACGGCGAAGGTCGGTTTATCTCTGGACCTGAAGTTACAAGCAATGTTCTTTTCGAGAAGAACTTAATTGCCCTTACGTATTCCGATACCAATCCTAATGGTTCTGAGTTACAAATTGCAGGCATAACGGACTGCACGGGAAGAATCTTAGGGATGATGCCCCATCCTGAAGCATATCTTATACCGGAAAACCATCCCTGGTGGCCCCGTAAACCCCTAAAGCGAGAAGCCGGTTTGCAGGTTTTCATAAATGGCGTTGATTACGCCCGTTCCCTGTAAGAAGGAATCCCACCGGCCTCTGAACTATACCAACCGAGGAATCAAGCGGGCCAGGTTTGTTTCCCACCGTCTACCCGAATTACCTGGCCGGTGATGTAGGAAGAGGCATCCGATACTAGAAACTCCACTGTAGCGGCAATTTCTTCGGGCCAGCCATACCGCTCTAAGGAACCGGAGGTTTGCAATCGTTTTTCTTCTAAAGGACGACTAGCTTTGAAACGCTCTGTAACCGTATCTCCGGGAGCTACCGCATTAACCCGAATCCCATACGGCCGTAGCATAACGGCTAAACAACGGGTGTATTCGTGCACCGCCGCTTTGGCAGTGGCATAGATAACCGATTCGGGTAATCCAACGAGCCCTGAAATG
>JBDNDI010000251.1:0-4239 GCA_046719195.1 Spirochaetales bacterium
CAGTTTCTCTAAGGGGGGCATCTTTCCTACATCGGGTCCTATACCCACATCTACTAGAATTCGTTTCCCCAGCAGTTCAAATAAAAAGCACGCGGGTCCTTTTTCCCGGAAACCAGATAAAAAATAAAGAGCGTTTTTCATTACACCCGATAAATAAAAACAAAATAGTGTTAATAGAACTTTAAAACCCTGTTAAAAAACAATTAAAGATAAAGTCACCCTATCATTCTGCAATCTATCCGCCAAAATGACCAAATCGTATTTGAACTAAATATCAGTCATAGGATCGTGGCACCAAAGAATACCAAAAAGCGCTTAGGCAAACAGGCAGTATCTTTCCCGGCACATCCATTTCTCTGGAAAAACGCTATTTTGGGGATCGGATATTTGAAGAGTTCTCAGAAAGGATTCGCACAACCTGGGGAACATACAAGAGAAGTAGCAATAAAAAACCTGATTACTGAGCTACATGTATCCCTAGAGGCTACCCGTAAAATGATGGCAGGGCTTTCCGACTCTGTAGGATTCACTTTAGAAGATCGGCCTATTAAAAACCTAGCCCCCTTACTGAAAGAGCGCTTTGGGTTCAAAGTCGGGGAAAAGCTAGGCTGGAAATTCCTTCCTTATCCAGGGGGAAGCCTAGAAGTGGATACTTACGGAATGGCAGAAAAAGAAAGGAAGAGGATTACTCTAGTAGGAGAAGCGAAAACCCATATCTCTACTAAGCATATAGACCGATTCTTGCACCAAATAGAAAAGCTAAAAATCTTAGAAGCAGTAATAGGGGAAATATTTCCCCTTATGGTTGCATACTCCCTACCCCCCGATGTAGAACTCTACGCCCCACAAAAACTTGTAACCCTGTTCCCTTCGTACGAAATATCGAACTAAAACTTCGGCCTAGGCACGGAAGGGGTTTTGGGAATAGAAGGTGTTGGCGGTAACTGGGGAGCCGGTAGTCCACCCGGGAGGTCTTTTGGTAGTTCCTTAGGCAATTCCTTGGGAAGCTCCGCAGGGAGTTGGGGAACAAGCTTCTGTGCTTCCTGGAATAGTCTGTCGGCCGCTTCTTTTTTGAGGGCTTCAATCCGTTGCTCTGCTTCTTTCTTTTTATCCTGCAAAAACTTTTCGTAAGCGGAAATGTCCGTTACTTTCCCCCCTACAGCTTTATCTAACTCTTCCCATCCCTTTCGGATCGTATCATTTTTAGAGAGGAACCCTTCCAGTTGTTTTTGCATTTCCACCCGGGCACTCTGCTTAAGCCTTCTTTCTTCATCTTTCAGATAAGCGGTTAAAGCATATCGCACCTTTTCATCCACTGCCGACCGAAGCTGTACTTCAAAGGTCCTTGGGGGACGGAGGAGGACCTTAGCCTGCACCTCAATTTCTTTTGTCTCTTGCAATACCCGCTGGATTAAATCTCCTATTACTTTCGCAGGTGTGTATGTTCCCGCGGAAATCCCCAAAGTTCTACTCCCCTCTTTAGCCGCACCGCCTTGAAGCGTTCCAGACTCTGGCGAGTTCGAAGATGCACTTTTAAACCTTGGAGTTAGGTCCTGTATATAAGCCATCACCGAGCCTTCCATTCCTCCAGACCGAGGGAAGAAAAATTGAAAATCGGTTTTTAGAGTTCCGGTAAGGGTTTCGAGATCAAACACACCCGGTTCGACTGTAAGGGGTATTCGGCTTGCCGAGCCCTGAACTTCGAGTACTTTCTCTTGTCCTTCCCGTAAATCTAACGTACCCGAAAACTGGAATGCACCGGGATTCGGAGCCTCCCAACGGATCTTCAAGGTGGTGGGTTTCCCCCATAGATTCGGATTCGTAGACAAGTCTTTCATCTCTCCTTCAAAAGGAGAACTTGTTTTATCTTTACCCACCTGTACTCCTGCCCGTGATAAGGTAAACGCAGGCAAAGGCCGAGGCTCTGGAAAGAAAATAGTTCTTCCCCCTAAGCGGCGAATTTTCTTTTTAGAGGATTGTTCTTTTTCCTCTTCCTGATTTTTCAAGATTTCAGCAATTTCCACCGCCTTCATTCCATAGGTATACCAGTTTCCCAACTGCTCTTTTGCATAGGAGGTAAAAAATACCTCTGCAAGGGAGGCAACCTCCTGCGGGGCTAAGGATACTAAGCCTTCTGCATAGGCTAGATCCTTTTTCACGCTGTCTTCTATAGTTTTTTGAAACGCCTTTATCTCCCTTGCCCCTTCCTGCACCTCTCTTTGGAGGGAAAGCACCGAAACTCGAACCTGTTGAGCTTTCGGAATAAGAGACTCTATCCTTTGCATCGTCTGGACTACCTCTTCGGGTTTTTTAAAACTTCGCAGATCTAGATTACGTAGAGTGGATACCTCGGTTCCTATTTGTTCGATTTGGGAACCTACCCCCTGCACCTGCTGCCGGAGAGACTGTTCCTTCTCTGTAAACCGTTTCTCTACTTCTTGAATAACCCGGGAGGTTTCGAGCTTTTCTAGCTGTTCCTGTACAAGAGCTTGTACATCCATGCCTTTTAATGCCTCTAAACCCCGATTAGCTATATCTGAAGCTTCCTTTAAAACTTCTTTCCCCATCTTCTCTGCGTTAGCCGCCAAGCGGTTTGAGCCTGAGTCTTTTTTCGTTTCTGTTTCCGGTAAAGCCCCACTCATCTTCCGGGGAGTATTCCACTGAATACCCTCAATGAGTAATGCTTCAATTAAAACCTTCCCCCGCAACAGCGCTGAAAGATCTAAGTCTGCTACCGAAGGCCCCAGCTCAAAAAGGTTCTGCATAGGCTTATCTTTGTTAGCCACCTGAAGCCGTCTCCAGGATATTTTTGCCTGAAATAGATCAAAGTTTATTCCTTCTACCTCGGATCTGGCCTGAAAAATCTTAGAAAGAGAAGTTTCTATTGCCTTCTGAACCCATACATTTCGATACAGATAGTAGGGAACAGATAGCGCCAGGATAATCCCTATCAGGACAACGAGTTTTGGTACACTTACCACACCCCGGTTTCTACGGATCTCTTTCGCTAGGGTCTCCAAACGTTTTAGGGTCTCTTTTGGAGCATCTTCTTTCAAACGAACCTGTACGGTACCATCTTCCTGCTCCTGTACCAACGATTGTAGAAACTCCTGTTCTTTAGGAAGGTAGACATGCTTTAATATTCTCTGTTCCCATTGTTTTCGAGTAAAGGAACGTCGAAAAAGTTTTGGTACTTGCATTATCCCACCTCCTACACCACATTGGAGATTCTTTTCCACCATTGGCTTATACTTACAACAATAGGCGCTTTAAGTACCACCTTTACCAAGGGTAATTCGGAAATTCTATCTCGTAACCGGATACGGTACTGGTTAATAAGTACCCGAACCATAAAGTATACAGGGATAGCGAGAACTCCCCCCAAAAGAAGTCCGCCCATGTATATAGTATTATTAAAGCGAGTAAGAGGTACTAAGGGAAACGCATAGAGGGAGGTCCATAAGGGGAGGAGGAACGGAGCAGTAAGGACTATACCCCCCGCAATATCCAGCACAGGATCCAAGAGGGGTGCAACAAAAGAAGCTAACCACAGGCCGAGCAACGCGCTTGGGAAATGCACTTTCAATAGAAAAGTAATCGCCAGTAGCAGGAACCGAAAAAAGGTAAACCCCGGTTGCAGGGCCATTACAAACCCGAGAGCGATCCCTGCTGCCACCTCGCCCGGACGACGGTTGGCATTTATGATCCTGATAGTCTTTACTATCCATTTTAACGGCATACGGCCCCCTAGACATGTAAACAGGCTATATTTAAGGATACTTACTGAAACAAGTTATTTCAAGGCGATCAATAAAAATAAATTCCCGCAAAAGATATGTGATAATAAAGGATCATTGGCAAGTAAAAGGGACCAAATCTCCTTGGCTTTTCCTTTGGTAAGGAGTTAATTTCTAGCCAGATTCTTCAGCCTTAATAAGTCAGAGTAGCGAAATCCTTCCCATTCTAGGCTGAACAAAGAGTTATTGTGAAACAGAGGTTCTTCCTGCAGCGGATATGGGCAAACGGCTACACTCGGTTGCCATAGACGCGTACCCGGAACCGGGCTGTACTCGGCAATACGAATCTGAACTTTCCATTGTTTTAGAAACCGGATAGAGGCCTCTACCTCTGTCGCTTCCTGATCCGGTAGTCCTGCTAAAAGATACACGGAGACATCTTCTTCTCTATATCCTCCCTCCTTTATCGTTTCGACGGCATCTCTCATTTGTGTTGCATCCG
>JBDNDI010000252.1:0-4224 GCA_046719195.1 Spirochaetales bacterium
AGGATCGGTTTTGCAAGGAACTTCGGTTAGCAAAGATTGACACCATGATATGCTTTTTCCCTTGATAGTAAAGCTCGATCCAGAAAAATATATAAAGAACATCAAGCGAACCTACGAAGCATATGACGATCTCCGAGGTATGAAATAACTGCAGCAAAAGAAGATTTTCTCCTTATTGATTTTCATATTTTAATTAGGATTGTATTAGCATTCTACGTTTAATATCCCATGCTATGAAAATTGAAAAAGTTGCGATCGAAAGTTTTTTCATTAGAGAATCTTAGTAAATTAAAAAATAGGAGAATATGATGAAACAATAGAAAGCTCATGTAAATTATGTATATCACCATTGAAAACGAGTTTGAAAAGCATATATTAGTATCTGCCCATTTTAACAAGGGGGAGCTCTTTAAGGTACATCAACATATTAGGACACAAAAATAAACTACCGACTATAGGATATACCCCACATCACCCTTTCCAATTCCACTTTCTTAAGAGATATCTGCCTCGCAAACCGTAAGGCGAACATTTTATATGATGTGCAATAGCCTAAGCTATGAAGAAACCGCAGGCTATTGTAAAACCAAACATACTCCACCACCCACTTTCGGCCCAAAGGTTGTACCTTGCCCCACTCTTCCTACCCCCGCTGATTTGTTTCCCCTAAGCATCTCTTACCCGGGTAAACGCCTATTTGATAACCGCACGGCTTGGATTCATAAAGAATATCGCCAGTACGCGCCCTTCTTCATTACTTCTCTCAACACAGACATGCAGAACTCCTTGCCATCGAAGCGGCCCTGAGCCGGAAGAAAAATCTAGTGTACTCGGCTGCTTTCCTGGACCGCCGGTTGTCCGCGGAACTGACATTGGATCAAATCCAGACCCACTGTGACAATTTAATAGAGTCCCATGGATCGATGCTGCTCGTTTTCACTTAGATTTATAAATACTTTACTTCCATAGGTAGCACGGTAGATTGTATTGCTTCCGGATTTCTTATCAGATTAAAAAGTATTTGCACCGCTAGTTTTCCCATCTCCCGGCTCTGTTGAGAGATGATGAGTAAAGGATGCTTGCTGTAGTCTAAATCTTCATCCACGTCAAAAATTGCGAACTCGATTTGGTTAACCCTGGAAGGATCGAGTTCCTTTAGCGCTTTCGCCACATAGGAAAAGTTCCCCGGCGACATGGAAAGGATAGCGGTAATTTCAGGCCGTTTTTTTAAAAACAGTTTGATTTCTTCAAGGATCAACTGCCGGGAGTTTAAATCATAGGAAATCGGGTGGTCAAAGTCATGGAAAAAACCAGCCAGTATGTATTTTTTATAGTCCCCTATCTTCGCTTCCTCCATGGCTTTGGAAAAACCAAGAAGCCTATCCCGGATGGTGCTAGTGTTATCGGGCGAGTAGGTGGAAATAAAGGCAATCTGTTTATGTCCCTTTTCTATAAGTTTCCGCGTGCCTTGGTAAGCCCCTTGCAGATGGTCCGAAGTAATCGAGCTGATTTTTATTTTATCAAATTTCTTGTCCACTAACACAAGAGGAAATTTAGATAGGGAGAGGCGAAGAATCACTTCATCGTAGTATTCCCCTTCGGTAGGATACACAATTATTCCGTCTACTTCTTCCTGAACAAGCGAGTTCAGTATCTTTCCCTGTTTTTCGCATGAACCCTTGGAAAGGCACAAGAGGGTGCGATATCCGAACTCAACCGAAGTTTCCTCAATTTCGCTTAAAATGTTCATCACATGATGGCTACGTACACTAGGGCATACGAAGGCAATGTACCCTTTGGTTTGACGTTTCAGATCTTCAGACCGTAACATTTCTAGTTCAGAAACAAAGCTTCCTTTTCCCGGGATACGATAGATTAGCTTTTCCTGAGTTAAACATTTCATCGCTTTTTCAATGGTAATTTTGCTTACGTTAAATTGAACGCATAGTTCCTCAGTGGAGGGAAGCTTCTGATGGGGTGTTAATTCACCCTTGCGTATACTTTCTTCGATATAATCGCAAATCTCTCGATAAAAAGTGATTCTATGTTGGATTCGAGTTTTCATCATTTCAATTATATATCATATCAACATAGATTTTTGTTGACAATTAGGAATATATACCATATTATCATCATTGTAATATATATAATATGTATTGATCAAGGAAAAATGGAATGAACCCAGAGATTGAAAACAATCGGGTCGTATACAGAGAAGAAGGAAAGAAGTATCACTATTCTCTATCATTTTATGAATCTGGAATCGTTCGTTACCAACTGCTGGGGGAATCTCGAGGGCAGCCGTCCATTACTTTCATTGAGGAGAAAAACGTAAACCCCGCCACGGACATGAACGTACGAAAAGAAGGGGAAGATGTTTGGGTAGTTCAAACAGGGGAACTGATCTGCGAACTGCGACTGAGTCCCTGGAACATTACGATTCGCAGTAAGGATGGAAGAACCTTCCTGCGAGAGTTCCCGGAAGATCAAAATGTTCGAGGGGAGTGGGAAAGCCTGCCTACTGGTGTATACAGCTCTTCCAAGGGCATCTACTCCAAAGTGAACCTGGAACTGGATCCTTCGGCTGGTTATTACGGCTTAGGGGAAAAATTCTCCGGCTTAAACCATCGAGGACGGAGGATAACCTGTTGGAACGTGAATCCCTATGGGTCCGGAACCGAAAAGGCATACAAAAATATCCCCTTTCTACTGACTAACCGGGGGTATGGGTTATTCTTGAACTCTCCTGCCCGGCAAATCTGGGACATTGGGGCTAGTTCCTTGTTTTCCCTTTCCATTGAGGTAGAGCGACCTGAGCTTGATCTGTGGATCCTTCCCGGCAAAAGTCTAAAAGGAATTCTTGGTTTGTATACGCGGCTCACAGGGAGAGCTCCGTTACCGCCCAGGTGGTCTTTCGGGTTGTGGGTTTCTCCTTACGGCGATTACTTAGCGGCAGGAGGAACCTGGAAGCAGAGCGATTTTATTTCTTATGCGAAGACGCTGAGGGATCGAGGGATATCAGCCGATGTGATCCACCTAGATCCTTTTTGGATGGGGAAGAAAAAGGGGCTTTGTGATTTTCAGTGGGATCCCGAAGAGTTCCCGGATCCCAAAGGTTTTGTACGGGAACTGACCGAAGCGGGGTTTAAGATCTGCCTCTGGGAGCATCCGTATATCGAAAAAGATACCCCCTTGTACCAGGAAGGAAAAGAAAAGGGATACTTTCTCAAGAACAGTAGAGGTGAGGTGTACGATTGTAACTTAGTGATAATTCCGGCGGAAAGGCGTGACGCATCCAACTACCGGGAAAGTTTTTACGCTCCCGGCGGCATCGTGGATTTCACGAATCCCGAAGCGGTGGAATGGTACAAGCAGTTACACCGTCCCCTGATAGAGATGGGCGTGCGAACCTTTAAGACCGATTTTGGAGAGGTGATTCCTGAGGACGCAGTTTTCTTCAATGGCCGCACCGGAAAAGAAATGCGTAACCTCTACCCCTTATTGTACAATAAAACCGTATTTGAAGTTTTACAGGAATTCGATCCACGACCGGTGCTTTGGGGAAGATCAGGCTACGCGGGCATACAAAAATATCCCGTTCAGTGGTCAGGCGATCCCCATTCAAACTTCCGCAGCCTGGGTACGACCCTTCACGGAGGATTAAGTTACGGATTAAGTGGAGTGCCGTTTTGGTCTTTTGACATGGGAGGATTCAAAGGGAAACCATCTCTGGAGGCCTATATTCGATGGATGCAGGTAGGCCTACTTATCAGTCACGCGCGGATACATGGAACGGATCATCGGATGCCCTGGGCCTATGGGGAGCGAGCATACCAGATTATCCGGGAGTACGTTTCATTACGGTACGCTCTTTTGCCCTATTTGTATGGACTCGCTTATGAGGCCACACAGACAGGTTTACCTGTTATCCGTCCCCTAGCGTTGGAGAATGAGGAGGACCCCCAGAGTATCCTGTACGATACGGAATTCCTTCTCGGTAGTCACGTGCTTGTTATTCCTGTTCTTAATGAGGAGGGGTTGGTAAACGCTTATTTTCCCACCGGCATCTGGTACGACCTGCACACAGGTTCCCAAGTAAAGGGGCCGGCAATAGTCAAGGAACGCGTCGATTTAGAACGATTGCCCCTATTCGTGTCCCAGGGATCAATGATTCCCATGGCAGAACCTACGCCCACGGTTCCTGATTTTTGGGACCCTTTAATC
>JBDNDI010000253.1:0-4221 GCA_046719195.1 Spirochaetales bacterium
ACTGGACAACCGAACCCATAGGCCTTTTGCCTTACCAAAGGTTAAGCAGGTTCGTATAGAGGCTTTAGGGGATTGTGATACTCTTTTTCTATGCACAGCGATTTCAGCTATGGAACAAGTATTACAAGAGATTGCTCCCCTATTAAAACCGAACTGCTTAGTGGCGGATACCTGCTCGGTTAAAATCTACCCTATCCAAATGATGGAAAAATATCTCCCTTCCTCTGTTTCTATTCTTGGGACTCATCCTATGTTTGGACCGGATTCTGCGAAGGCTGGGTTACAGGGATTGCCCATGATTCTTACTCCTGTACGCTTAGATTCGGAGCTGTATAAGTTTTGGGAGAACACTTTTCTATCTTTAGGATTGAGAGTAGTGCAAATGTCCGCAGTAGAGCATGATAGGGAAGCTGCATTTACTCAAGGGGTGGCCCACTTTATCGGAAGGGTTTTAAAGGATATGGACCTGCAACCTAGCCCGATTGCTACTGTAGGGTATAGAAAATTGTTAGAAATTATGGAGCAAACTTGTAATGATCCCTGGCAGTTGTTTCTAGATCTTCAAAGTTACAACCCTTATACCCCGGAAATGCGAGAGAAGTTACAGCGTTCGCTAAAGCATATTCTGTCAAAACTTTAAACATAATCTACCTTGACAGCTAAAGGGTAGTTTCGTAGGATACTGCAGGAGGATGCATGTCAGATTTCAGAACCGAATACATTGACGAGTCTGAGTTAGAAACGGTTCTTTCGGAAGATTTTTTCTTCGAAGGGGAAATGACGGCTTTAAATCCTGTTTTAATTAAAGGGAAGTTCAAAGGTAACCTTAAATCTAAATCTACTCTTTTTATAGAAGATTCTGCTGAAGTAGAAGCAGAGATCGAGGCAGACCGGGTGGTGCTCCGAGGTAGATTGAAGGGGCAGCTAACTGCCCAGAAAAAAATTGAATTATTCGATAAAGCAGAGGTAGAGGGAAATATTTCTACTCCCGATTTGGTAATTCAGAGTGGGTGTAGATTCTCGGGATGTTGCACCATGCCTCCGCGTTCTAAGGGGGAAGGGAATGGTAAGGCGTAAAATTCCCATACTCTTCCTTCTGGGCGTGTGGTTTTTAACAACTTTCTCCGCTCTGTCCCAAGAACGGTTAGACGCCCTCCAATTGTATCGGGAGGGGAAATACCAACAGGCCGCAGAGGTTTGCCTAAATGAGTTAAAAGAAACGCCCCGGAATATGAACTCTTACGTGGTGTTGGGGTGGAGTCTTATTAAATTAGGGCGTTATAGGGAAGCTTTGGAATATGGTTTAAAGGGATTAGAAATCTCCCGGTACGATGTGCGGGTTATACAGATTGTTGGGGAAGCCTATTACTATCTAGGAAATAACCTGGATGCCCTAAAATACCTTGAAGAATACACTGTGATTGCTCCAACGGGAGATCTAATCGGTGAGGTATACTATCAGATGGGTGAGATTTTTATCCGCTTAGGGGAATATCATCATGCAGATATTGCCATTAGTACAGCGGTTTTCCACAACCCTCGGTTTGCCCTATGGTGGTCCCGCTTAGGATATGCTCGTGAGCAGACAAAAGATTATCGTTTTGCGATGGAAGCTTACGACAAAGCTCTTCAGCTAAATCCGAATTTGAATGACGCCCTTCGAGGCCGGCAAAGATTGCAAGCCCTAGGAGTTGTTTCAGAGTCACGTCCTTAACTCAAATATGAAAATCGGATTCTACACTCTCGGATGCAAATTAAATCAAACAGAGACAGAAGCTATTGTTGAATCCTTTTCATCGGAAGGATATGAAACTGTATCAGTTCATGAGGAAGCAGATCTTTACATCATAAATACCTGTACCGTTACTTCTAAAAGCGAGCAAAAAGCTAGGAGGATTATACGATACTTGTTGAATCATTATCCTCAGGCTAGGGTATGGGTCACCGGATGTTATGCCCAATTAGATCCAGACCTTTTAATGGGCGTGGATAAGCGGGTTGAAGTAATTCCGGGGAGTTTAAAATCTAATTTAATAGCCCTTTTTGAAAGTCTTCCAAACAAAAAGTTGCTCAATAAAGAGGATTTACCTTCCCCAAGGGAATTTCTAACGGATACCTGTAACAATCCCTTTCGCTTGCAACCGGTAAGATTTCGTTTACATTCAAGAGCTTTTTTAAAAATTCAGGATGGTTGTAACTACCATTGTGCCTACTGTAGAGTCCGATTGGCTCGAGGCCCGTCTGTCTCTCTTCCTTTTCCTCAATTAATAGAAAGGTTCCAAGGCATACTCGAGCAGGGTTACGAAGAGATTGTACTTACCGGAGTGAATATATCTCTGTATCATTGGGAAGGAAAGAACTTTGGGGACGTTCTATTAAGCTTACTTAAGCTACCAGGTAGATTTAGAATACGACTTTCCTCCTTAGAACCGGAGGCGTTTACCCCCTCGCTCTTGGAGGCGCTTTCTTTGCCTCAGATTTGTCCCCATATTCATCTGTCTCTACAATCTGCTTCAGATGCTGTATTACGTCGAATGCGTCGTCCCTATACCCAAAAGCAAGTACAGCACTTGTTAGACTCCTTGTGTAAGGTACATACAAATCTATATTTAGCTGCCGATATAATTACAGGCTTTCCGAGTGAAACCGATGCGGATCATCAGATAACAAGGGAGTTTTTATCTACTAATCCTTTCCTTGATGTTCATGTTTTCCCTTTCTCGCCCAGACCTGGAACCGAAGGGTATAAAATGAAACCCCGTATTCCCGAGCGAATTGCACGACAGCGGGCTAAAGAAATAACTTCTGTAGTATTGCCTAAATATCGTAATTACCTGCAGTGCCAGGTGGGAAGAACACTTACGGTCCTTGTGGAAGAGGTAACAAAAGAAGGTGAATGGGCAGGAACCGCAGAGAACTACGTAACGGTTAGGGGATCTAGGTTGTCTGAGGAAGCTAACTCCTATCTAAGGCTAAAAAAAGGAAAATTGTATCCCTGTGTTATTGTAAATAATAAAGATAATTACCTTATTGGAAATATAATATAATTTTTCTTATCTTGGATTTCTTCTTCTAAAGGTATACATTAGGAATAGAATGAAAAGTGTTTACTGGGTAATACTTATTTCCATTTTTTCAATCCTTGCTCTGCCACAGTATGCTACCGAAGTACGTAAAGAGGAGCCCTTTCCCTTTTGGTACCCGGAGTATGCAGCTCAAGGGAATTCCTCCGTTGCATATTCCGATGGTTTTGGGGCTTTGTTTTCAAATCCTGCTGGATTTAGCCTCCCAAAGCGGGAAATCAATTTATTGAATTCTGTTTTCTCTATCTATGGTAGTCCGAAAGCTCGGGTACCCCTGGTTCGCTCTCTCTTGCGTAATTCCATGAGTACCTCAGATGAGACCTTTCTTTCTGAGGATTTAACAGGAAGTGGATTAGGCATATCTAGCATATTTGGCCTAGGATATGTAGGCAGAGGATTAGGCTTGGGTCTTTTAGGAGGGGTTGAGGTAGTATCTTCTGGGGACGAGTATCCGTCGGAATTAAGGGGCGATGTACTTTCTCAGTTTATGTTAGTGGTTGGATATGCCATACAGAAAGAACTGTGGGGAGTTCAATTTTTATTGGGTGCAGATATTCGGCCTTTAATACGGATTCATGCACCTTTAGAGGAACGTGAAACCGCATTATTATTGAACCATTATCTTGGAACTTCCATAGACCCTATTATAGGGAATTTTTATACCGACACCTATGCCTTGAATGGATCGGGTATCGGAATCGATTTAGGGTTGATGGTTCTCTGGAACTCTTTTTCTTTTGGATTTGTTTTACAGGATCTCTTTGATACACAGCTTTTCTATTCTTGGAATGACCTATCTTCTGTACGAGATGCTCTTTCTAGGGGGGGGTTGCCTCCAGTAAACTCTCCTCCAGACAATGCCATCTATACCATTCCCATGAGTCTTACAGTAGGAGCGGCCTATACTACCAACTTCGATGCATGGAAAAGAGTCTTTCAGGCGCGAGTCCATGCAGAGTGGTTAAACCCCCATAGATCCTCTCTCTCCTCTTTTCGGGCAGGCGCAGAGGCAACTTTTTTCTCTACCCTCTCCCTTAGGGCAGGGCTACACGAAGGCGAACCCACTTACGGCCTTGGTTTAAGTATAGGGATACTTACTTTAAACAGTGCTATTTTTACCCGCAGAATAGAGCAGATC
>JBDNDI010000254.1:0-4200 GCA_046719195.1 Spirochaetales bacterium
AGAGTTACTGCGTCGGGCTCCATACTTCAGGTCGCCTTTCACATGGCATCCAATGGCGGAAAGCTGGCAGCGGATCTGGTGGGGTCTTCCGGTTACTAGTTCAATTTCTAAAAAAAAGTACCGCTCCGAAATGCCTACTAACCGGTAATCCAGGAGGGCTGGTTTTGCTTTTCGTGCTCCTTTGGGGGGGATAGAAGTATAGGAAAGCACGTAGCTTTTATTCTTTTTATGATCAAACAATAGTAAGTGTTCTAGAGTCCCGGATTCATGGGGTGGGGGAGCCTCGGTAACAGCCCAGTATATTTTTTTTACCTTGCGCTCTTTAAACTGCAGATTTAACTCTGCAAGAGCCTTAGGGTTCCGGGCAAAGAGTACTACCCCGGTAATAGGTCGGTCGATCCGGTGTACAAGCCCTAAAAAAGAGTTTTCTTCCGGTAGGGTAGACTTAACTTTTTCTAATAGAGAGGGAGTGACGGGGATGTAAGAGGTTTTGTTTATCCCTAGAATAGCGGGATCCTCATATAGGATGGTAAAACCGGAAGTGTCGGGGTTCGAGAGAGGCATAAAGAGGTTAACGCTTAAGAATCGTTTCTAGAGCGTTGAGCAAAGTATCTACATTTTCTTTACGGGCTGTGTGACCCATGAGTCCAATTCTCCAGATTTTCCCTGCTAAAGCACCTAATCCGGCACCGATTTCTATCTTGTAGCGGGAGCGAAGTTCTTTCCGCACAGCAGCATCTTCCACTCCTTCGGGGATGTTAACCGTATTTAACATGGGTAGCCTGTGAGGTTCTTCCACGAGCAGGGTAAGCCCGAGGGTAGATAAGCCTTGAACCAGGTATCGGTGGGCTTCCAGATGACGGCGGTACACCTGTTCAATTCCTTCTTCTAGAACAAGTTCTAAAGCTCGGTACAAGGCAAAGTACATATTGGCAGGGGCTGTATGATGGTAAGCCCGGGGATTCCCGTTCCAATACTTTAAAAGAAGGGTAAGATCCAGATAGAAATTCGGAACTTTTACAGACCGTCGGGTAATTTTTTCCATTGCCCGGGGAGAAAAGGTAACAGGAGATAAACCCGAGGGGCATCCTAGACATTTTTGGGTACAACTATACAGAGCATCGATACCCCAGGCATCGGGCTTAATTTCTATTCCTCCTAAGCTAGTTACTGCGTCTACGAGGAAGTATCCTCCCTTGCGGGCGACCCAGGGGCCTACCTGATCTATTGGGTTTCGGACTCCGGTAGAGGTTTCTGCATGAACCATACCTACTAAACGATAGGAGTGGGTGTTTATTTCTTTCTGCACTTTATCTAGATCGATAGGACTTCCCCAGGGGAACTCTAAGGTAGAAACAACAGCTCCTAAACGGGTAGCCATCTCTTGCATTCGAGCACCAAAATACCCGTTTACAATTATTAACATAGAATCCCCTGGCTCGATTAAATTTACTAGGCAGGCTTCCATACCCGCAGTTCCGGTTCCGGATATGGTAAGTGTAGCTTCATTGTTTGTCTGCATAACCTGGCGTAAAGCTTTCTGTAATTGCTCTAACAAGGAAAAAAATTGGGGATCCATATGTCCTAGTGTTGATTTTCCAATTGCTTCATATACACGGGGGGATATGGTAGAAGGGCCTGGGCCCATAAGGAGCACTGAATCGAAGTTGTCTAGTAAGCTTTGCATGATACATCCTCCATTTAGGGTTTATCTGTATACTACCCCTATATAAGGGAGGATGCAAGGGATAAAATATTACCGGTCTCTTAGACGGGCTAGAATTTCGGGAAACTCATAATACACAATGCCTTTTTCATCCACTTCCATGCGAACCCGTACTCCGTCGACCAGACTTTCGATGAACTTTTCCGCTTGTTTAGGATCCATTCCCGTTTCGATTACTATGTCACTTAGGGTAACCCGGCCTCCTAGGCGCTGCGCTAGCCGAAAAATACGGGCGCCCCTCGAGTCCATATCTGTTAGAGAGTTTCCAAAAGAAAAAGGATCGTGTAGCCGAACTTGCCGGCCCAAACGGGGAAAAATCCAACGTAAAATTACAAATAGGAAAAAAAGGGGAAAGAAAAAGAATAGAGGACCCCAAAAAAAGAAAAACACCCTTTCCTCCTGTTCCACTACGATCTTTTAATAAAATACAGAGAAACAAGCTTAACAGCAATAGGAATAGTAGACCTACTGGGAAACAGAAAAGGCCATGCGTTGTAAGGCTTCCTCCAATAAGGAGCGTGGGCAGGCAAAATTAAGCCGGCAGTGTCCCTCTCCTCCTTTGCCAAAGGCTTCCCCTTCATTCAATCCGACTTTGGCTTTTTCTAGGAAAAATTTCGCCGGACACTTTCCCCATTCTTTCTTTTTTGGGTTGGAGCGATTGGATTCGGGAAACAGGCCCCGGCAATCTAACCAGGCTAAATAGGTACCCTCTGGTTTTGCCATTTGTATTCGGCGCTGGTTTCGCCTGCCTGGTACGCTGCACGAGCAGCCACCATACCGAATAGATTCACTTCGCCTATCAGACCTTTACGAGCGGTTTGAAATTGAGAACGAAGCTCTGGGTCCGGTATAACGGCAAAAGCGAACTCCAGGCTCGGAATATTAAAAGTTTTACTCGGAGCCATAAGGGTTATGGTCTTTTTCGCCACCTCCGGATCTAGGGAGGCAATAGGAATGTGTTTGTTCCCGGGCAGGGTTAAATCCGCATGGATTTCATCGGAACAGATAATAGTACCTGCCTTTAGACAAGCTTCGGCTATTTGTTCTAATTCCTGCTTTGTAAATACCCTCCCCACCGGATTGTGGGGACTGCAAAAAAGAAACATGCCAGGCTTTTGGTTTAAACAATAGGTAAATTGATCCAAATCTAAGGTGTACTTAGGGTTGAAAGAGGAAGGCGGCACAAGGGGATTTTCTAATAAGGGTACACCTGCGTTTTCTCCGACTTTTAGGAAAGGTGGATACACCGGGGGCTGGATCAGTACTGCTTTAGAAAAGTTCCCCTTAGAGGGGGAACAGAGTATCCGGGTAGCTAAATTAAAACCTACCACTACACCCGGAAGAAACACTAGGTCGGAAAGCTCAACTTGAAACGAATGTTTTTCCCAAAGCCAGGCTTGTATAGCTTCTCGCAGACCCGAGAGTTCGTTGGTATACCCGAAGATAGGGTGGCGAATTCGTTCCTGCAGGGCTTCTATCACTACCTCGGGCACAGGAAAATCCATATCCGCCACCCAAAGGGGAAGCACATCCGGGGCAAAACGATCCCACTTTTCACTCTGGGTACCCTTTCGGTCTAGAATTGTATCAAAGTTGTACGGCATATCTGAAAGTGTTAAAACCTAATGAGCCTTAATCTCTGTCCATATTTTATTGTACTGCTCTAAAGCAGCAGGCCCGATATCAATATATACCTGGCATTTTTGCAGAATCTCCGCCGGTGGATACGCTACAGGATTTTCCCTTACCTCCTGGGGCAACAATTCAAAAGCTTTCCGATTGGGAGTGGCATACCCTATAAATTCTGCGTTCCGTTTTGCAATTTCCGGACGATTGAGGAAATCGATAAAAAGCAACGCTTCTTCTTTATGTTCTGCATTTTTCGGAATGACCAGGGCATCTATCCATAGATTCGTACCCTCTTTAGGAATAACAAACTCTAAATCGGGGTTCTGTTCCCTAGTGGTTACCGCATCTCCGGACCAAACCATGGCTAAAGCGGCTTCGCCTCTAGCCATCATGTCTTTTCCGTTGTCCCCTACATAGGCTAGCACTAGGGGTTTTTGAGAAAGGAGGAGTTCCTTTGCTTTTTGTAACTCTTCCGGACGAATAGCGTTTATTGAGTATCCTAACCGGAGAAAGGCTACGGCTAGGCAATCCCGGACAGAATCCATCATTAGAATTTTTTTTGTATACTTAGGGTTCCATAGGATCTCCCAACTTTCCACAGGATCCGTTACCATTTTTTTGTTATAGAGAATGCCAAACGTTCCCCACATGTAGGGCACAGAATATTCATTGGAGGGGTCATACTGTAGATTTAAGAATTTCGGGTCTAAGGCAGAAATATTTTTTAATTTTTTTGTGTTGATTTTTTCCAATAACCCTTCCCGAATCATCCTAGCTATCATATAGTCGGAGGGTACAATTACGTCGTAACGGGTTCCCCCCTGTTTTACCTTTATGTACATATC
>JBDNDI010000255.1:0-4194 GCA_046719195.1 Spirochaetales bacterium
CCTACAGTAGAGGTGTTGCTGTTTCGGGGAATAATCCGCCCGCTGCAGGAGTACTAGCTACCCTTCCGGGAACTAAAGTACCCGGCGACGGGAATCCCCTCCGGGTTGCCCAGGCATCTGGGCCTGCTGTGCTTGTACCAGCCTTCGATATAACTAAAAGAAAAGAACTACCCCCAACCGCTTCTTACGAGTCCTACCTCCAGTGGATGCTTAATAACACTCCCCAAAAAGAGCCTTTCTTAAAGGCAAAGTGGGAACGCTCGCGGGAAATTCTAAATAGGCAAGATATTGTGGAAGAGCGAGTACTGCAGGCTTTCCTTATGACTCCTCGGGAAGAGTTCTGTAGACCTTACAACCGGAAAAATGCCTATGCGGATGCTGCCATGCCTATAGGGTATGGGCAAACGATTTCCGGCCCCCACATGGTTTCTCGCATGACTCAGAACCTGAGGGTAGAACCCCATCACCGGGTGTTGGAAATAGGAACCGGTTCGGGGTACCAAGCTGCTGTCCTATCTGAACTATCGAACTTTGTGTTTACCATAGAAATCGTTCCTGAACTAACTCAGGAAACCGATGCAATTTACCAGAAACTCGAAGCAGACTACCCTCAGTACAAAAATATAAAACGAAAGAATGCCGATGGGTATTATGGCTGGGAAGAATATGCTCCCTTTGACCGTATCATCGTTACCGCGGGTATTGATCATATTCCTCCCCCACTTTTAAAGCAGCTTACACCTGGGGGCATTATGGTTATACCGGTAGGTCCCCCTTCAGGACAAACCGTTATGAAAGTAACCAAAAATGTGGCTCCTGATGGCTCTATTCAATTAGAGCGGGAAGATATCTTCCATGGAAGACGAAAAGTAATTTTTGTCCCTTTTACTGCAGGAAAAGGGGAAGTACACTCTATTGAAAAAGACTTAAAGAAGGAAAATAAATAGGATATCTATGAAAATCAAACTCACCTCCTTCCGACTAGCGGCTCTTTTTGTTCTGTCGGTTACCCTCATTGCCTATGAATTAGCCGTAATGCGGTCCTTTGCAGTGGGGAGTTGGTCTAACTTTGGTGCCATGGTTATTAGTATTGCCCTGCTAGGGTATGGGCTTGCCGGCACTCTGTTAACTTTCTTGGAAGAAAGAATCCGTAGGCAAGCAGACACCTGGTTACTAGCCTCTTCTCTTCTTCTTACTCCCGCCATGGCGGGCGCCCACATTTTGGCCCAATGGGTGCCCTTTAATCCTCTTCTTATAACCATGGACTACCGGCAAATGCTATGGATTGCTGCCTACTATTTTATTTATTCTGTTCCCTTTTTTATTGGCGCAGTATTTCTAGGCGTATCCTTTATAGCTTTCCGGCACAAGATTCATCAGTTGTACTTCTGGAACATGTTGGGTTCGGGTATCGGTGGATTTTTTGTTCTTGGGCTCATGTATATACTGCCGCCGGATCGACTGGTAGGTCCATTGGTACTTTTAGCGGGGCTAGCTACATATTTATGCACCCTTGAGTATCAAGGAGTAGATCCGACCGGCTATAGGCTAAATTCCTGGAAGGTTTCTACGGTAGGGCTTACCTCGCTAGCCTCAGTAATTTTACTTTTATGGGGAGGGAATATACGGGTATCGGATTTTAAACCCATAAGCTATGCCCGACAGTTCCCGGACTCAAAACAAGTATACCATTCCTTTGGGCCTCTAGGTGAGTTTGATGCTTTTAAGAGTTCCTTTTTTCATTTTGCCCCCGGCTTAAGTGATAATGCGAGTTCCAACATTGCCCGCATGCCTCAGGATGCTTTTATAGGTTTATATATCGATGGAGATGGTCCCATTGGTATTATGCGGAAACTAAAGCCCGGCGAAGAAGCTTACATGAACTACCTGCCGATGGCAGCTCCCTATTTGCTTTTAAAAAATCCTAAGGTTCTCCTCTTGCGTCTTGGGGGGGGTATTGGAGCCTACAGTGCTCTACATCATGGCGCCCAGGAAGTTACTGTGGTGGAAAACAATCCTTACCTTCTCCGGATGCTTACCCACGATGCTTACTTCCGGGAGTTTACCGATAACCTGCTAGCGGATCCTCGCATCCGCGTGGTACAGACTGAACCGAGAGCCTTCACTGCAAGTACTCAGGAACGATTTGATTTAGTAGAAATCAGCTTAATCGACTCTATCGGACTCTCTTCCGCTGGTGGATACCCAGTGGTGGAAAACTTTCTCTATACGGCTGAGGGAATCCGTTCCTATTTGTCAAGCTTAAAACCTACAGGGTTATTATCAGTAACCGTATGGAACCGATTAAATCCTCCTCGAAACGTACCGAAACTATTAACCACTGTAGTGGAAGCTTTAAAGATGGAAGGGGCTTCTGATCCGGGCAAGCAGATATTCGTGTTTGATCTTTTGCTTTCAACAGCTACGGTACTAGTAAAAAAGACCCCTTTTGAACCTAAAGAAATCGAAACTTTACTTGATTTCTGCAAACGAATGTCCTTTACCCCTTGCTACTATCCTGGTAAGGCAGATCCTGCTCGTTCCTTTGATGAAATTTTACAGGGTTATGATAAACAGATGCGGGGAGGTACAGCTAATACCGATTTGCTACCCGAAGAATTGTTCCAGTATACGGTTTCCTGGATTACCCAAGGGAAAGAAAAAGATCTATACAAAAGGTATGTGTTTAATATTAATCCAGCCACAGACGATCGGCCTTACTATACGGCTTATGTAAAACCTGAGTTTATTCCCCTTGTGGTAAAAAACTTAAAGGATTTATCGGAAGAATGGGGATACATCCTGTTAGTAGCAACCTTTTTAGTCTCCCTAGTGTTTGGCGCTTTAATTATTGCCTTACCTGCAGTGGGTCGATGGCAAGCCCTTTTTGCAAATCGAGGGGGTACTATTCAGGTGCTCGTGTATTTCTCCTGTCTAGGAATCGGGTACATGCTGGTAGAAATTTTCCTTATTCAACGGTTATCCTTCTTCCTCGAAGACCCTATTTTTTCTACGTCTGTAGTTATCACGGCTATGTTGATTCTCTCAGGTATTGGAAGTCTGGTAAGTGGTGCTTCTCGTTTACCCCGTACCCGCTTGCTATCCTTTGCTATAGCAGGTATAGCATTATCCCTTATTTTCTATATCTTTTTCCTCACCCCTCTGCTTGACCATTTGTTAGGGGCACCCTTGCTGATTAAAATTTTTGTCTCTATCCTGTTCATTGCTCCTGCAGCTTTCTTTTTGGGTATGCCCTTTCCCACAGGGCTTACTATCCTTTCTCATCAACGGCCTGGATTAATTCCCTGGGCTTGGGGGGTAAATGGCTGCATGTCGGTAACCGGCTCTGTCTTAGCCCGGTTAGCTTCTGTAGCCTTAGGGTATCGTTTAGTACTCTTCGGTGGTATTTTGCTGTACCTTGTAGCGCTGGGTATGTTTTTCGGATTTCAGAAAGGAGAAGAAAGCCCGGTAGAAGAGATAAAGCCCGATGTTATAGAAGGCATGTCTAAAGTAGAAGGCCAGTAAAATAAAATACCATCGCGGAGTGTAGCGCGGATTAGCTTTCAGAGGCAGAAGCTAAACGGGTTAGGACCTCTTGTACTCGGTATCGATATTCCTCGAATACCTCGACTACGGTTCGGGTCGTGTAGGAAGATCTAAGAAAGAAGGGGAGTAGGTTTATACTTTCCGGACTATTTCCCCGGAGGGAGGATACAATATTCTGTAAAGCTTCGGTTCGCTTCCGAACCTTTTCCGGATCCGCATACGGGTCATGTTTGGACTCGTTATACCCAAAGTCATCAATCACCCACACTTTTTGAAAGGAAAGGAGGGGAAGGTAGCGGTTCACCTGCTGCCAGAACCGCTCTTCGGCCTTAAAAGCTCCTAAATCTGCAGAATTTGCAATCCAGACAATCTTCTGAGAGGCTGCCTGCCCAATTTCCCTGCCGGATTTCATTGTTTTTATTGCTCTAGAAGGTTCTACTTTCGACCGCCCTCCTTCAGAACCCGATGCCTCGCTTAGAATCGGCCTAGCAGATATGCCCCACCGGTGAAAAGTGCGTACCAGATGGGGAGTGCACTCGGCATAGTGATCCGTAGCAATCAAATAGGTGTATCGATTGAGCAAGGCCTTGTCTAGAAATAAGGGTTTCCAATGGGGATCGATTCGGGAAGCAGCAAAGTACAGGTTTA
>JBDNDI010000256.1:0-4182 GCA_046719195.1 Spirochaetales bacterium
ACACCGGTGTTTCCCTTAGCTGGATACGAGCCCTGTGGATAGCAAGCGGGGGAGAGATCGGCAGCAGGAACGGGAAACGTTTAAGGGGAAGCGGATAAATGGGAAAACGGGTTGCCCCGCTGCTATCGGTGAGTTCGTGGGTAGGAGAGGGCTGAAGGATCTTGGGGCAGGGGAAGATGCTGGAGGGGGGAAATCAAACAACAAAGATATCAAAACTGTTGGAGAAGTGGGATCTGAAAGATTGTATCAGCAGGATTGGCGTAATAGGCTACCAGAAAGAGGGGAGAAAGAGGATTAGAAAAGAGAAAACAGAAGCCTAGATCTGTGCTGTAATATAAATCTACCGAATCTTTTGGAGGAACTGTTTTGGTTTTTCCGTGATTTGGATCTCGTCGAGGAGGGGAACCGGAGCTTGGCCAATCCTGCCCTTACCGTCGATAAGGAAAACGGGAGAGTCAACCAACTATCGGGAACAGCCTGCTCATCGATGCCGATTCATCCTTCCCACTCCTTGCCCCATGCTTTTAGGTGCACACGCATTAGAACAAGCCCTTTAAACTCATTTACCCTTATTTGTTATACTTTCCTTTTAAAGTAAAGTAGGCTCGTAAATAATCAATAAACGATATTAAAGCAACAACAGCAGCAAGACCAAATAATACTTTTGTAACAATTAGCAACAAGGGTTGGTAAGCGGGAAGCCACCCGAGTAATTTACAAGTATGGAGACCCAATCCGAAACCTCCGGCAACCGCATATAAAACCGCTTTCATTTTCCCACCTTTTCGTGCAGCTAGCGCATATCCATCTTTATATAAGATCATCCGCAAATAGGTGATTCCAAACTCTCTGTACATTATCAAAATAAAAGCCCATGCTGGCATGATTCCGGTAGCCACAAAGCAAACAAAATACGTTAAACGTGACACTACATCCGCAAAGGGATCTAATAGTTTACCTGTATCTGTTACCTGATCTAAAGCCCGCGCAATAGAACCATCCACAGCATCAGATGTCTCCATAATTAAGTAAATGATCCATAAAATAATTATGGTCAGAAAAGACCCTCGTCCTGTCCAGAGTGGAATATAAAAAAAGACAAAAAAGATGGGAGATAAATATATACGGGATGAAGTTAATAAATTGGGGAGGTTCATGTGCCGTAGCGTATTGAGAAACCCTCTCTGTGTCAAGAATTTATATCATAAAGAGAAATGGGTTAACGGTTCGGGAGAAATAAAAGTCAATTTAAAAAAGTGTGAATTGACAGGCCTAAAGCCTTACTTTAGATTAACCGCATGCCCTACACCAAAATACTTAGAAGCATTAACCGTACCATCGGAACTCTCTATATCTTACAGCTTACCCTAAGTTTGGGTGTAGTAAAGTACATGGGGGTGGACATCTCCTCGACCATCAATGACCGATACCTATTGTTTCTTTCTGTTTTGCATATAGGACTCTGGATCTTTCTGTCGCTTGTGCACGATCATTTTCAACTTATTCCTACCGGAGAAAAACTGCATCGAATTAACCTAGCGAATAAAATCACTCTATTTCGTATAAGCTCTACCCCTTTAGTAGGATTCTTGCTGTACTTGCTACCTAAACACAATGTTTTATTCTTACTTATTCCTCTTATCCTGATAGTATTCTTATCAGACCTCTTTGATGGGGCTATAGCCCGGGGAAATAGACAGATTACAAAAGTTGGGAAATATTTAGATAGCATCAGTGATTACTCTATCCTAATTGTTGTGACCGTTGTATTCGCCACTTACAAAATGATGCCAAACTGGCTATTCCTTTTAATTCTATTTCGTTACTTGTTTCAAGCAATTGGCATGTTAGCCCTACTTATTTATCAAGGGTATGTGCATCCTATTGCTACTTTATTAGGGAAAACCTCGGTATTCTCTACCATGCTTTTATTTAGTGTAGAGATTTTAGGCAGGATAAATCCTCTAAAAAACTATTTTCAGCTCTTTCTCCCTCTATTGGAAGGCTTAGTAGCCGCGGTATTATTGGTATCCTTGATTGAAAAAATCGTTCATCTAAAGCGAGGATTTATTGAGGCTAAGGAGTACCGAAAGCATATAAAAGAAATCAAGAAAGACCCTCACGAAATTTAAAAGAATTTGCCCTTTCAATTTGAAGTCTGATATCTTTCGCATCGGTAGGCCGAAAATAGGAATATAAGACGGAATACCCTTTTTGTATTTTTCCATCGATAATTTCTCGTATTTTTTTATTCATTTCCTGATGGGTTTGAAAGGTATATACCCTCTCTGTGCTTTTCTGAAGAGAGTTGCCCCAGGTTACCGTCAGAGTAAACGGTGCGAAAAGAGAGCCCTGCCGATCATGAAGAGTATAAAAATAGGTGTTCCCCCGTTTATCCTTTTTATAGAGGGTTAGCATCATACCCTGCTTATCGGCTTCCCCCTCTATAACATTGAAAACTAGGATTGCCAAAGAGATCGGTATTTTTCCTTGAGATACTGAATAAAAAAGCTAGGATCTAAAGAGGAGCCCGTAGCTCGTTTACATAATTCTTCTGCCGCAAAAATTTTTCCATAAGCATGAACCTTAGATCGTAACCATTGCAAAGGAGTCTCTAATTTCCCTTGGCTTAGCTCAGAATCTAAGGCCGGAAACTGTTTTTTTAAGACCGCATAGAACTGGGCTGCATAAAGGGTTCCGAGGGCATAAGTTGGAAAGTATCCAAAGCTGCCCATAGACCAGTGAATATCCTGCAGCACCCCTTCTGCATCGTTTTTGGGTATCACTCCTAGTAGGTGCCTCATTCCTTGTCTAAAAGCATCGGGCAAATCAGAGACTGTTAATTGATTTTCCATAAGGGGTAGTTCTAACTGGAAACGTAGAATAATATGAAGAGGATAGGTAACCTCATCTGCTTCCACCCGAATAAGGGAAGGCTGTACTATATTTAAAGCTTGAATAAAAGTTTGAAAAGGGACCTCCTGTAAACCGAAAGCATATTGCTTTACCAGAATCGGATACCAATAGGTCCAGAATGCCTTGCTCCTGCCAATACAATTTTCCCAAAATCTAGATTGCGACTCATGGATACCCAACGAAACACCATCGGCTAAAAGAGTATCTTGAAGGGTAGTGTCAAATCCCAATTCATAAAGAGCATGTCCTGCTTCATGAATAATTCCGAACAAGGCTGTGGGAAAAAAGGAAGGATTATATCGAGTGGTTATTCGTACATCATCCCTACCAAGAGTAGAAGTAAAAGGATGTACTGATACATCCAACCGTGATCGATCAAAGGGAAAATTCATGGCTTTTAGTATCTGTATACCCAGTTCTTCCTGGGCTTTAATAGGTATGGGAATCCGTAAAATAGAAGCATCTATTTTCTTGCTCAGTTCCCCTAACTCTGTCACCAAGGGAATCAAAGATTCTTTTAGTTGGGTAAAGAGAGAATTGATCCTTCGGCTACTCATACCCGGTTCATACTCTTCTAAAAAGGCATCATAGGGGGATTCTTCATACCCAAGAGCATCTGCTACTTCCCGTGCCAGGTTTACCAATCTTTCTAAGTAGGGCTGGAACAAAGAGAAGGAAGATTGCTCTTTTGCTTCAGCCCATTTGGCTTGCCCTAGGCTAGCGGCATAGGCGAATTGGGCCACTAACGAAGGAGGAATTCGAATAGCCCGATCAATTTTACGTTTCCATTCCCGGAGATAGGCTTGCTGGAATAATGGGTTCTTCGAAAAAGAGGCTATTTTTTGTTTTACCCTATCAGATAAGGACCTGTGGTCTTGTTCATCCTGGGACATTTGCCCAGGTTCAGCAAGATTTTCCTCGCACGCCTTTGCAAATGCCTCCTGAGTTGAAGGGCTTGTTAAACGTTCATGTATAAGCGATTCCAAGAAAGATATTTGTTCTGCCCTTTCCCCTATTCCCTTTTTGGGCATATAGGTTTCTTGATCCCAGCCGAGAAGTGATTGGGTATGTTTTAAAAGGGATATTTCATGATCTATCTGAAATAATTGTTCCCAACCGTTATCCATTCTTCCTCCTGCAGAGTAAGATGCATGCTGCTCAATGTAGGACTTTGGTATCGATTTTTTCTTTGAACAAGGCAATTAGCGATTCTATAGAAAGATCTTGAATCTGTTCTCCACTCCTAGAACGGAGAGATACGGTGCT
>JBDNDI010000257.1:0-4172 GCA_046719195.1 Spirochaetales bacterium
GGCTCCTTTAGTTTCTCAAGCTGCCCGGTTAGGTTTGATTACTCCCGAGGCTATTCCTCAACTAGAATGTTTTCAAGCAGCTCTTACCTTTGCTAGAACCGAAGGAATCATTGTAGCTCCTGAAACGAGTCATGCAGTGGCTAGTGCAATTCGGGCGGCTTTAAAAGCTAAGGAAGAGGGGAAAGAAAAAGTAATTATTTTTAATCTTTCCGGTCATGGATTAGTAGACTTGAAAGGTTATGATATGTTCATGCGTGGGGAACTGACAGATTTCGAGCTCCCTATGGCCGAAATAGAAAAGAATCTAGAAGCCATAAAACATTTTCCAAAACCGGAGCCCATAACACAGAAGTCTTAACAGTTAAAAGAGTTAGAAATCCAGTTGTCTTCTTGCTAGTTCCCCCCTTGTTAGGGGGGGCTAATTTCTTTACAATTCTGCCAATGAAGCTACCGATTACAAAATATGGACTCCCCCAGGTTGTCTTGTTCCCCGTTATCCTGGGTGGTTTAGGGGTACTTGCGATTCTTTTACTGAAACCCGGCTGGCCTTTATACCTGGTTACGGGAATTATTGCGATCCTTTTAGTTTTTACTTTAGCTTTTTTTCGGGATCCACCTAGAAACATTATTCAGGACGATAAAGTCCTTCTGTCTCCAGCGGACGGAACCATTACCGATATATCTGAGCTATCCGATTCACCCTTAGGTGTTCCCTCCAAACGGATAGGAATATTTCTCAGTGTATTTAATGTGCATATAAATAGATCCCCCTGCCGGGCTAAAGTCACTCGTATAGAGTACCGAAAAGGGGAGTTTCGCAATGCCATGTCTCCTGAATCGGGAAAGGTAAATGAATCAAATGATCTGTATTTAGAAAGGGTATCCCCTCCCTTAGGTACTGTCCTGGTACGCCAAATAAGCGGGGCTATAGCGCGAAGGATCGTGTGTATGGTTAAAGAAGGGGATACGGTTGAGCAAGGGGAGCGGTTTGGAATGATTAAATTTGGTTCCCGCACGGAATTGTATATACCTATCCATGAAAATCTAACTCTTGAAGCAAAAGTAGGGCAAAAGGTAAAGGCCGGTTTAACTTCTTTAGCCCGATATAAATAGCTACGGCAGGAATGTTGCATGGGGAAATTGAAACAGTTTCTGAAGAAAAACAGGTTAAAAGAGTCGGTAGTACGACCACAAAAACAACGGCTCCGCTATATTGCTATTTTACCTTCCCTTATCACGTTATTAAATGGAATAGCCGGATTTATTGCAATAAGCTACACTAGCCGGGCAGCAAGTCTTGAAAGGCCACTTACCCATCGGTTTGGGCTTACTTTTTTTGCCTTGGCCGGCTACATGGTTTTTTTAGCCATGATCGCCGATATGCTAGATGGTAGAGTAGCTCGATTAAGTAAATCTACCTCTAGCTTTGGGGGACAGCTAGACAGCCTGTCAGATGCCATTAGTTTTGGTGTGGCACCGGCTTTTCTTATGATGAAAGTCCTTGAGCTAAAAGTTCGAGCCTTGTCTTTCCCTTCGCTTTTTTTCCAGGGGTTGGTGTTACGAGGTATCGGATTTTGTGCATTGGTATACCTGTGTGGTACTGTTATCCGGTTAGCTCGTTTTAATGTGGAAAATGAAGAGGATGAAAGTGCCCATATGTATTTCTCTGGCCTGCCCTCTCCTGCAGCTGCCGGTGTAGTAGTAAGCTTAGTGGTGTTTCAACAAGATTTTTTACCCCGTTTCTTAGGGAAAAACGAGGCATTATTTTCCCTTGTTGATTCTATCTTTCACCTAATCCTTCCCATTGCTACCCTAATCGCAGCGATATTAATGGTTAGCCGAATACGGTATCCCCATTTGGTAAATGTATATTTTAAAGGCAAGAAACCCTTTTCGAGTTTCATATGGGCTTCTTTAGTGGTGCTGTTTACCCTTTGGAACCTTCAATTGGCAGCTGTTGTAGGATTCTGCGGATTTGCGTTTGGCGGGGCAGTGCGAGGACTGATAGTGCATTTAAAACATAAACGGGAAAGGCTTGAGGAAAGTCTTCAACCTACGAGTGTAAATACCGAGGTAGATCCAGCACAGAAGGAATAGAGGGTATTCCCATATCTTTGTGAATCCCTTCCTCATCGATAAGCACGCCCTTACCCCCTAAGTGTTGAAAGGCCTGCAGATAATTGGGTAAATCGTCCACAAATAGTACATCCTCGATCTTTTTACCGAAAAAATTCACTGCCCGTACATAAGCCTCAGGATAGGGTTTTCCCTTAAATCGATTAGACCGTATGTCAAAAACTGCGTCGAAATAGGAACCAATTTTTAAACATTTTAATACTCTTTCCGCATGTTCTATGGGAGAGTTGGTGAGAATAGCTTTGGGATAAGGTAAAGATTTAAGTAAGGTTTCTAATCTTGGATCGTAAGAAATAAAATCTTCTACATTAAGAGGATGTACCTCTTTAATATATTCCTCTATATCGTGGAAACCATATACTTTCCGTAGCCAAAGAAGGGTTGTACCATAGGTTTTGGCATCAGATTTGCGTAAAGCGTGGGCTAGCTTTTCCGGAATGCCTAGATACCGGGCGGTGAATACCGTCATTCTTCTGTCTATCTCTCTATCTAAACCGGAAGAAGCCGGATAAAGGGTATTATCTAAATCAAAAAGGATCGCTTGTATCATTAAGCTATTGTTACATACTTTTTAGGGCTGGTACAAGGGCATTATGAATAGGGAAGCCTGGTGACCTTCAGGGCTCTTGCGCCATTCCGGATTCAAAGGATCGATAATCCTTCTACCTTCTGTATAGAAGGTATAGAAGTAGGTACCGGGTAAAAGTCTTAAGGATAAAGTATACACGCCAGGTCGTACCTCCTGCATGGGATATAAGAAAGGATCCCAACGGGAGAAGGAGCCGGTTACATATACGGTTTGTCCCGGTTCATATGTAAAGGTGAAAACTACCCTTTGCTCTTTCGGGTATATTACAGGACTTTTTAAAGAGGAGAGGCGTGAGTCTGGTGGAAACTCAAACCTGGAAAGGGTAATTCCCTGAAGATCCTGACTGAACAAAGGATTTAGAGGATCGATAGTCCACAACCCATCGATGATGTATCTATATTCCACATAGGTTAAACCACTTGGTATGGGGTAGGCAAGAAAAAAAACTCCTTTGTCATTTCTTTGGAATATGTGCTGCTTGCGGAAATCTTCGTGGGCAAAGGCCACTGCCACATATCGAACAGGCCGAGTAGGTTTATAGGAAAAAAAGATATTTCCTGCATATACATGAGGAGCGGTTGCTTCTTGCATTAATACAATTTTTGAATGTAGTTCTCCCTCTACAGCAAAAAGATAAGGTATTCCAAAGGTTAGTGTGTAAATATACAATATACAAAGGAGGACTTTGCGCATTGCTCGTTTCCTAGTGTTTTCCTAGGAAGAATTTCGGTAAAATGGTAGGCTAAGTAAAGCATCTTTTAATATGGCCGAAAATGACGTAAAGGACATAAATGCCTCGAATAGAAGATATTGAACAGTTTGCTTTTTCTCTTAGTGAACTAGGGCGGGAGAAGGAAATACTTTCCGAAAGGGGAGAAACCCTAGAAGCAGTGCCTATACCCGAGCAAGGTCTTTCGGCAGATTTATCCGAATTGTTCAAAGGCATAGAAGGGCTGGAACAAGAGGGAGGGCAGGCTCCGGAAGTAGAAGAGCCCTTTGGAATATCCTCTTTTGAGGAAAAACCCGAAATAGGGGAAGTACCGGAGGAGACTGGAGGACTCCAAGAGGAGAAATTGTTTGAAGAAGGGGGTGTTGAAGATAAAGAATTCGGTGAAATTTCCCAAGAAGAAATAAGTCTGCCCGATGAGTTCTTTTTTGAACCGCCTGCAGAAGAAGAAGGGAAAGAAGCAGTAGAAGAAGTAGCAGCAGAAATTCCACCCGTAGAAGTAGGAATGGGAGAGGAGGTAGAAGTAAAGCCGGAAGAAGAGGAAAGGGTGGAAGAGGAGATACCAGAAGAAGAAAGTAGCCCCCCGGTAGAGGTCGGGGAGGCAGAGGAGCAAGAAACCTTCTCCTTTGAAGAGTTTGAGGAGCCTAGCTTTAAGCCCTCTACTCAAGAAGAAACGATTGAAGAGGGGATAGCCCCCCCTAGCCCGTCTGTATCTGCTGA
>JBDNDI010000258.1:0-4158 GCA_046719195.1 Spirochaetales bacterium
GATCTGGCCATTGAGAACCTTCCACATGTGATCTGCATCGCGATAGAGGTACGGCATTTGTAAAGCATCAAAATGCTTGGCAAAAGCAGCGAGAGGAGAAATGCTAACCCGGGTAAAATCAATGGCTCCGAACTGCACCTGCTCTATAACGGCCTTTTCTTCTCCCAACTGGCTGGAATGGTATACATCGATTTTAATTCTTCCATTGGTTCGTTCGTATACCAATCGAGAAAACTCCATATTACCCCGGGTAGTGGGATAATCGGCCCTGTGTGTTTCCCCTAGTCGCATAACAATGGTTTTTGTTTCTGTTTTAGGTGCTTCTTTTGTGCCACCCGCAAAGAGGGTAACCCCCACGAGGAGGAGTACCAGAATACTGATTCCTCTTTTCATAATCCTTCTCCTTTCTAAAAATATAGTTTTTCTATCTAATCCTACGCCCACCTCTAGGACTATGCAACCTTCAGGTTTTGCTATTTTCTTCACTTTTTTGTTCTTTGTCGCCAAAAATTAAAGACCGGTACTCGGTAGGACTCACCCCCTCTATTCGTTTGAATACTCTAGTGAAATAATTAGGATCGGGATAACCCACTTTCACGCTGATTTCTTTCACACTCCACTTTGGATCTTTTAAAAGCTCTTTAGCTTTTTTAATTCGCATAAGGGTAAGATAATCTATAAAAGTAGATCCGGTGCATTGTTTAAAAGATTTACTGAAGTAAAAACTAGAAAGTCGTACCCGGGAAGCCATACCTTCCAAAGTGAGGGCTTCCCCAAAATGACCGGCAATGTACTCCCGAGCTTCCTGGATCAGAGCCTCTGTCCTATGCATAAGGCCACCTTCCCGGATCCCCCCAGAATGCCCTTCCCAAAAAGCTACTTCTTCCGGGAGCTTTGTTCCTTCAAGAGCAGAGCGAGCTTCCTGAAATCCCCTATGAATATCTTCCGGCTGAGTAACGCGATGGGATAACCCCACCCGCAAGGGTAAGCCTAGATCTTTACGAACCGATACCGCAAGACTCTGAAAAAGATCCATGATTTCTGCTTCTGACCTATATTCTTTAGAAGAAGTCTCTCCCGGGAGAACTAGAACATAGAAAATGTCTTCTTCCTCATGCACTAAAAACTGCACCATTCTTCCCTCTAGTTCTCTCTTTACCTTTAACATACACCGGTGTTTCAGCAAAAGGCGTTGTTGCGCTGTTTCTATGCGTAAAGGATAGGCATCATAGTCTAGGCAAAAAGCAGCCACCATGCCGATAGTAAATTGAATACCTAAAATATGGAAATAGGTTCTTACCTTTTCAGGGGCAAGGGGTTGCTTTATCAACAAGGACAAAAGCTCATTGGTAAAATATTGGGAAATCTGTTCTAACTTGTCTTGCCGTACCCGCTCATGCTCTTCCCTTTGTCTTTCCTGATCCAATCTCCGGGTAACTTTGGCAATTACTTCGATAACTTGTTCATGCGAGGCTGGTTTAAGCAGGAAATCGTCCACCCCAATTTGAATAGCCTCATGGGCATATTCAAACTCATGATACGCAGTTAAAAACACAATTCGGACCGGGGGATGTAATTTCCGTAACTCTCTAGCCGCCTCAAGTCCGGAGAGACCCGGCATACGTATATCTAAAAAAAGGATATCGGGTCTTTGTACCCGACAGATTTCTACCACCTGCCGACCGTTTTCCGCATCCCATACCTGATCGATCGCCGGACAGTTGCGATTAATAATAAGGCGTATAGCTTTTCTCTCTATCTCTTCATCGTCCGCTACTAAAAGACTATACATGGAAGTTCTCGCTAGTCCTTGAGCCGTTCGCTGGAATACTTATCCATACCAGGGTTCCCCTGCCCCTCTTACTGTAAATTTTTATTTCTTCCTGAGAGTCGAAATAGATTTTTAACCTTGCCTGTACATTACTTATACCAATCCCTTCATTAGATTCAGCGCCTTTAGACCCACCAAGCAATAAAATTTGAAGACGTTTTTTCTTTGCCTCTTCCATTCCTAACCCTGTATCTAGCACCCGGATCCGTACTGTGCCTTTAAACTGCGAAATCTTTACCCGTAATATTCCCCCTTCTTCTTTAGGCTCAAGACCGTAAAGTAAGGCATTTTCAACAAAGGGTTCTAACGTAAATGCAGGCAATCTGACTGCATTAGGGTCTATCCGACATTGCTGGATGTAATGTATTCGATTTCCAAATCGAAGGGTCTGTATACGAAGATACTCTTCTATAAAGTCTAATTCTTCTTTTAATGACACACTTAAGCCATGCTTTTTAAAGCTATACCTAAATAAGTGTGCAAGAGAGCGCACTAGGTTGGCAGTTCGCTCTGCTTTCTCAAAATCCGCAAAACGGGAAAGGAGATTCAAAGTATTAAATAAAAAGTGGGGATTTATTTGTGACTGTAAATTAAGAAACTGGGCTTCTTTTAACGATCTCTGCATGTTAAGATTGTGAAGCTCCTCCTGATGGAGCTTTTTCTCAAGTTCTGCTTTTTCTTGCAGTTCCGTAAACATACGGTAAAGATTTTCCCGCATACGATTAAAAGAAACTTCTAGAATCCCTACCTCATCTTCCGAAGTAATGGGAACCGAAGGAGTGTCTAACTCTCCCCTTGCCATCCGCTCAGCAGCAAACGCTAGTCTCTGAATTGGCTGGGTGAGGGAATTCGTAAATAACAGGGCAAAGCCTAAACAAAGAACGGTTATTACCACCAGTAAAACAAGGGTAAGTCTTCTAGACTCCCCTACCCGCCGGGTTAATAATTTGTACCTTGCGTTTCCTTCTGTAAGATGAATATTCAGCAGTTGGGAAGTGTACCCTTCTAAGTATTCTGCTACCCGATCCGCCCCATAGTAGGGTAGATAGAAAGTAGCGATATCTTTTTGTTTTAGCTCGATTGCTTCCATGTACTTTTGCAAGCACACTTCTTGACCGTTTCGTAAGCCCTGCAGCAGAAAATAGGTTTCCATCGAAGATATAGATTGCTGATGTACTTTTTCTAAACCGATTTTTAATTCCTCTTTTGCGGACATAGCTTTTTGTAAGCTCTCTAAACTTCCTTCCCGAATAAACCGGTTCATGGATTTTCGAAGATCGCGAAGTTCTATCAAATACTGGTTGATGGTAAAGTAGCTGTCTAAATTAGATTGAAACTCATCTAGAAAATTAGATAATCGGTACTGGGAATACAAGCTTATAAAACTAATTAAGCCTATCAGAGCGGCAAAGAAAGAGAGTTGTTTGTTCCGGATGGTCCAAACCATCAGAGCCTCACAGGTCGAACCAATTGACTAATCTTCCCCCTCGAAAATAGAGTTCAAACCAATCGTACTCCCAGTATTCATCCAAAGGAGTTTTTTTTATGGAACGGGGCTCCTTGAATAAATCTAGCACTTCTGCCCGGGTCATCCCAATCCGAAGTCTTGCGAGTTCCCTGGGTCTATAGGTAGGTTCCAACCAGGGAAACGGTTCCTGCTTTTGAATATTCTGCCGGGGAAGAGAAATCTCTAAGGCTACCTCTTCTTTTTTTCGCTCTTCTTTTTGGGGTATTGTAGCACAGCCAAACCAAAGAAATATATAGAAAATCAGCAGGAGTAGTCTATGCATGACCTTAGTATACCTGCTCTGTATCCCATTGGGCAACTATAATTCCTGTAGCAATAAGGGCTGCCGCTTCTGTGCGCAATACCCGTCTTCCCATTCTACAAGCCAAGAATCCTGCATCTTCAAACATACTCAACTCTGCTTTAGACCACCCCCTTTCTGGCCCAATCCCAATCCAAACCGAAGGAGAGAGAGAGAGAGGCTGCAAAACACTGTAAACCTTCAGAAGGGTGGTGTTAGCCTCTGGATCTAACACGAGTTGGATCTGTCTTTTGGGAAAGTCTTGCAAAAAATCAGTAAGAGAAGAAAATAACTGTACCCTAGGGAGTATGGTAGTACCCCCTTGTTCAGCTCCTTCTTCCAGACTTCTTTGATATTCTCCTTTTTTCCAGAGGTTGCTTTCTAAATAGGAAGGTTCAGAAAAATCAGCTCCTACTATACTGATTTTGTCTACTCCAAGAGCGGTAAGGTCTTTTAATAACCTACGAGCTACTATAGGTCGCATAGCTCCTAAAAGTACCCCGAGCGGATACTCTGCGT
>JBDNDI010000259.1:0-4141 GCA_046719195.1 Spirochaetales bacterium
GGATAGGAATAGGCTTAGAGATCTGCCGTAACCTTGTTCGGGAGCAGGGAGGAACGATTTCTTTTGAAAGCCGACCCGGCTACACCCGTTTTACCGTGACTTTACCTTCTGCTCCATCCTCTCCGCCACAAACATAGATAAGGTGGAAGCCACATAGCACAATCCCATAGCAATGAACACGGCCGGTAACCCCTGCCGGTCCGCTAACCAGCCTGAAAAAGCGGCGGCTATCGAGCCGATACCAAAGGTCATAAAAAACATGAATCCATATCCCATACCGTGGCGATGCTTGGGAAGCAACTTTGCCACGATGGTATTTTGCATGGGCTGAACAGCGAAACTAAAAAATCCCACTCCCACTGCTGCCAAAAAAAGTACCACTCCCCCACTGAAAGACATGACAAGAATACATAGAGCAGAAACTAATAAGGTCAGGACATAGAGGGATTGCGGACGACGCCGATCTACCATAGCCCCTGCAATATATTGGCCTGCTGCTCCGGCGATTAAGGTTAGAGTGGCAAAAATACCCCCCAGGCGCACGGGGTCTAATCCAAACCCAGCTTGAGCAAATTGCTTTCCAAGATAGGCAGGCAAGAACGTTAATACTCCCCGGTTACCCATACCAGCTAGAGCACAGGAAAGGTAGAAGAGAACCAGCCGCGAAGTAAGGACTTTTTCCTGTTTTTTTGTATTCTGGTCCTTCCAGCCTGAGCTATTCTGGCTAGTTGGATCGGTTTCCTGAGTGTCATCCTTACGTTCTTTGGGGGAGGGAATTTCAGTTTTATAAGAGGGTAAGGATAGAGCAAAAAATCCTACAACCAGGACTGCCACCCCAAAGATAAGGTAGGGAGAGCGCCAACCCCACGCTGCCCCCAAAAAAGCAGCGAGGAAGGGTACTGCCGACGTACCAAGACTTCCAGCTATCCCGTTAATTCCAAAGGCTTTGCCTCTTTCTTTAATTCCTAGGCTGATAATAGTATTTGCGGCAGGATGATAAATACTACCCAAAAGCCCCAATAACCCCAAAACAATGGCAAAGGGTACAAGATTTGTTACAAAAAGTACCGTCACACATAGCATTCCCGACCCAAACAGATAAAGGATTAATAACCGGGTAGGACCTGTTCGATCTGCTAGCACTCCTGATGGGAAGGCTCCAAGTCCAAAGGAATAGGAAAACACCGACATTACTAAACCTAAATGAAAATAATCGGTGTTAAAGACTCCTAGAAGCAGGGGAATAAGAGGAGGCAAGGTACCCTCAATTAGATGCACCAGCGTATGGGCGACGGTAACTACCGAGAGGGTTTTTTTGTCCTGTTTATCCATACTGCATAGTATCAATCTTTTTCATTCTTGACACCCCCTTTTGCTACCGGTACTCTTGGGTAATCCTATTAAGGCGGAGGATCTATGCCTAACTCTCAGTTAACCACCCTCCCTATATTAGATTCTTTTCATTGTGTATCCGGTTTTTCCTTTAATGGAAAAGAATACCTATATGCCAATCTATCCCTACTTAGCCAGCAGTACCCTCAAATAAAACACTTTCCTTACTCCATCCGAATCCTCTTAGAATCGGTGATCCGATGCGAGAACGGAAAAGAGGTTCGGAGGGAAGATATTGAACACTTTCTCTCTTATGATCCTAAACATCCTTCTTCTATTGAAGTCCCTTTTAACCCTGCCCGGGTACTGCTGCAAGATTTTACCGGTGTACCTTGTCTTGTAGACCTTGCAGCCCTGCGTTCTGCTGTGTCCCGGTTAGGGGGAGACCCGGCCCGGATTAATCCGGGTATACCGGTAGAATTAGTAATTGACCATTCCCTCCAGGTAGATCGATGGGGTAGCCCTGAAGCAGTAGCGGAGAATCTACGTATTGAATTTGATCGAAACCGGGAACGGTACGAGTTTCTCCGTTGGGGCCAAAGTGCGTTCCAGAACTTTCGGGTAATACCTCCCGGAGGAGGCATCTGCCATCAGGTAAACCTGGAATACTTAGCCACCCTGGTCCGTATCAGTGAAACACCCAGAGGCACTTTTGTGTTTCCCGACTCCCTGGTAGGAACCGATAGCCACACTACCATGATCAACGGGTTGGGGGTGTTAGGGTGGGGGGTAGGAGGTATAGAGGCAGAGGCCAACATGTTAGGCCAGCCCCTTTACATGGTGGCTCCTGCCGTAATAGGTGTTTGGTTGTCAGGATCCTTAAATCCTGGAGTGACCGCTACAGATCTAGTTTTAACTCTTACCCAAATGTTACGAGCCGAAGGGGTTGTTGACAAGTTCGTGGAGTTCTTAGGCCCCGGAGCTAGGTCCCTTTCGGTCCCAGATCGGGCTACTTTAGCGAATATGGCTCCTGAGTATGGAGCTACTATGGGATTTTTCCCACCGGATGCCAACTCCCTTTCCTATTTACGGGAGACCGGAAGACCAGTAGATCTAGTGAATCTAGCGGAAACATACCTAACCCTGCAAGGGTTATTACAATCAACCGATGCAGAAGAACCCGTATATGAGAAGGTACTGTATTTAGACCTGTCTTCCATCGAACCTTCGATTGCCGGACCCAAACGGCCCCAGGATCGCATTCCTTTACGGAATGTGCCCAAAGAATGGAAAGATTCCCTTCTTCGCCCTCTAGAAAAGCGTGGTTATGGGTTGGCTAAAGAAGATTTGTATAAAAGCGTTCAAATTGAGATTCCCGAACAGGGAAAACGGGAACTTAAGCAGGGAGCCGTAGTTATCGCTGCTATCACGAGTTGTACCAATACCAGTAATCCTTTAGTTATGCTCGGAGCAGGGCTTTTAGCCCAAAAAGCAGTAGAAGCAGGGCTTATCCCTAAGCCCTGGGTAAAAACTAGCCTCACCCCCGGATCCCGGGTGGTTACCCAGTACTTGGAATCCTCCGGGCTCTTGCCGTATCTAGAAAAGCTCGGGTTTCACCTGGCCGGATACGGCTGCGCTACCTGCATTGGCAATGCCGGCCCTTTACCCGAGTACATTCGCAAAGGCATAACCGATGGGGGAATTATTGCGGCTGCTGTTCTTTCGGGAAACCGAAACTTTGAAGGCCGAGTGCACCCCTTAACCAAAGCCAATTTTTTAGCCTCTCCTCCCCTGGTAGTTGCCTATGCCTTGGCGGGTCGAATAGACATAGACTGGGAAAAAGAACCTGTAGGATACAGCAGTACCGGCAAACCCATATACCTGGCGGATCTTTGGCCAAAAGACGAAGAGATTTCTGCTTTACTAAAACACACCCAAGGGCATTTTGCAACCGCTTACAAAGACATAGAAACTTCTAACACCCAATGGAATGCCCTTCCTCTTCGGGGAAGTGTGTTGTACCAGTGGGATCCTGCCAGCACTTATATTCAGGAACCCCCTTTCTTTCAGAACCTTACCCAAGAGGTACCTCCCATCCGATCCATCGAAGGGGCTCGGGTACTAGTTATTGCGGGCGATAGTACCACTACCGATCATATTAGCCCCGCGGGGTCCATTTCACCCACAAGCCCTGCAGGCCAGTACCTTAAGGAACTTGGGGTCGAGCTAAAAGATTTTAATTCTTACGGCGCCCGAAGAGGAAACGACAAGGTTATGACCCGGGGCACCTTCGCCAATCCCCGATTTAGAAATCTACTAGTTCCCGGATCTGAAGGGAGCTGGACCATCCACTTTCCTAGCGGTACTAAAGCAGACATCTTTACGGTAGCCCTGCGCTACCAGCAGGAGGGAGTTCCCACCCTTATACTATCCGGCAAAGACTATGGTATGGGTTCCAGCAGGGACTGGGCAGCTAAAGGGGTTATGCTGTTAGGGGTTCGGGCTGTAATTGCCGAATCTTTTGAACGGATTCATCGTAGCAACCTGGTGGGAATGGGAGTATTACCCCTTCAGTTCCTCCCCGGACAGAACAGGGAAACCCTAGGCCTAGAAGGTACTGAGACCTACACGATCCACTTAGATGATTCGTTAAAACCTGGTCAGGAAGTGGAAGTTACGGTAACTGCGCAGGATGGGCAACGGAAACGTATTATTCTTTTAGCCCGTATTGATAGTTCGGTAGAAGTACAGTATTACCGAAATGGGGGTATTTTACCTACGGTACTCCGCAACTTACTATTTCCCTGAA
>JBDNDI010000026.1:0-14519 GCA_046719195.1 Spirochaetales bacterium
CCTTCCTCTTTATTTGCTTTAATATACACGGTAGAAGCAGGATCTCCATACTTAATGGCGTTTTCGACTAAGTTTACCAGGGCTTGTACCATGAGTAAAGGATTACAATAGAGGGAATCTTCTTCTCCTGTAGAAATGGAGAAAGAGAGTTGGATGCCTTTTGCCTGGGCTTTCTCCTGGCAGAGTGTACGAACTTCCTCGAAAATTTCCGCAATAGAGGTCCAATCTTTACGTATACGAGTTTCGGTTTGTTCCAAGCGAGAAAGGCTTAGTAGATCTTCTATCAAGGCGTTTAAACGGCGGGTCTGATTTTCGATAATGGATAAAAACCGCTCTGTTTGCACAGGATCTTGTAAAGCACCTTCTTTCAAGGTCTCTACAAATCCGAGTATAGAGGTAATAGGAGTGCGAAGCTCGTGGGATACATTGGCAACGAAATCTTTCCGCATTTCCTCTAACTGCTTTATCCGGGTAATATCGTTTAATACCAGCAGTAGACGACTTTCCCCTTCTTTAGGGGTAAGCAGAAGGTTCCCATGGGCTTGAAGGTACAGGGTTCTCCCCCTGGATACGTGAGAAAGGGTCTGTTCCTGCTCTTCCCCAGTTTCACGAATCTTAGCAATAAAACTTTTTAAGTCTTCGCTAGGGAATACCTGGTAGATGCTTTTCCCTTTACCTTCTAGAACCGTAATCCCTATTAGGGACTCACCCGCCTGGTTCATTGTGTGAATACGGTCTTCCCTATCTAGCAATATCACTGCTTCGGACATACCCCGAAGGATCCCCTCTAACTCATTGCGCTGAAAAGCTATGGTATCGATGCGGTTTTTTAGTTCCCTTGCCATCCAGCTTAGGGTTTCTCCCAATACCCGAAACTCGTAGGGCTGAGTCAGCTGCAGGGTAGGTTCTAGGTCCCCCTGTGCATACCGTTCAGAAACCCTTAAGATTTGCTGAAGAGGTTTTTCCCATTCCTTTAAAAAGAAAAGGAAAAAGAGGGTAGTGGGCAGAAGAAAGAGGACCCCTTGGAGGAGTAAAGCCCAACCTAAAGGCAGGTGTAAGGCAGAGACGAGTAAGGTGTCCGCTAGAGTAATAGCAAAAATTAAGGCGAAAGCAAAGGATTGATATCGGTGGAGGCTACGTTTTACCTTCATTACTCTCTAGTTTGTACCCCACACCCCGAACAGTAACTATACACTCCCCCTGCGGATGGAGTTTCTTACGAAGAGAAAGGATCTGCACATCTACAGATCTTTCGGTAACGGGGTAATCTTTTCCTTTTATTGCATCGATAATCTGAGATCGGCTAAACACCCATCCTGGCCGTCGGGCTAGGAGTTCTAACAGAGCGAACTCTGTAGCAGTAAGTTCTACTTTCCGGTCTTCTACATACACCTCGTGACGGTCTGGATCTATCTGAATTCCCTGTACAACGATGGGTTGAGGACTTGCAGTAGGTTCGGATAGCCGCCGTAAGGCTGCTCTAACCCGGGCTACTAGTACTTTTGGACTAAAGGGCTTGGTAATGTAGTCATCCGCTCCTAATTCAAGGCCGATAACCATATCGGTTTCTTCCGCCTTTGCGGTGAGCATAATAACCGGGATGTTCCGTAACATTTCGCTCTGTTTAAGTCTTCGGCATACTTCTAATCCATCCAAGCCAGGAAGCATAAGGTCGAGAATGATGCAATCTGGTACAGTTCGATGAGCCCATTTTAAAGCATCTTCGCCATTTTCAACGGTTTTTACTAAGAAGCCTTCTTTTTCTAGGTTAAACCGTACTAGCTCTAATATATCCGGCTCATCATCCACAACAAGGATCTGTTTTTTCGAAGGCACTGGTTCCTCCATCGTTCTGGTTGCATAAGACCAAACGATAGGGCATTATACGTAAAGTGGGAATGAAAACACAAGGGATAAAAATTGTTTTCACCGGTGGTGGAACAGGGGGACATGTATACCCGGGACTTGCCGTATGGGAGGCCTTGTCCCAACAAGGAAATTTTCAAATAACCTGGATAGGTTCTAAACAAAGCATTGAGCAAGCTCTTGTCAAAGAGACAAATATCCCTTTTATCGGAATTCCTGCAGGAAAGTTCCGTAGGGAGTTTTCTTTAAAAAACATTACAGATATGTTTCGGGTAGTGGGGGGCATCTTAGCCTCTCTATACCATATACGGCGCCTTCAACCCCATATTTTATTCTCTAAAGGAGGTTTTGTATCGGTTCCTCCTGTAATAGCTGCAGCTCTGTTAGGAGTACCGATTGTCAGTCATGAATCGGATTTCGATCCAGGTCTAGCTACCCGCCTCGCTCTTCCTTTTGCTAAGAAAATGATGGTACCCTTTCCCGAGTCTGTAGATCTATACCCTGTAAAGCATAAAAATAAGATTCTCGTTACGGGAAATCCGGTACGTCAAGCTATCCTAAGGGGAAATCCTTCCGTGGGAAGGGAGTTGCTAGGGTTTGGTACAGATAAGCCTATCCTTTTGGTGTTGGGGGGTAGCCAGGGAGCCTGGGAAATAAATCAGCTCGTATGGTCTAGTCTAGAAGAGTTGCTTAAGGATTTCTTTGTGGTACATCAGGTAGGGGGAGCCCATATTCAATCCCCCCAACTGCAACCTCTCCTTACCCTGCCGGGGTATCGGGCACGGGGATATTTTAAAGAGGAACTTCCCCACATACTGGCAGCAGCCTCTCTAGTTGTGTCCCGGGCAGGTGCAGGGACCCTGTGGGAATTGGCGGCTCTAAAAAAACCCATGCTGTTAATTCCTCTAAGAGGATCGGGTACACGGGGGGATCAGGTAAGAAATGCTAGATTGTTCGCTGCGCGAGGATGGGCAAGTATTTTGGAAAAAACTCCTATTACCCAAGGGGAGTTTTTATCTACCCTTAGAGAACTCGCTACAGAGCCTAAACGAAGGGAAATAGAGAGTCGGCTCGAGAAGTTGGACGTGGCAGGTGTTGCAAACCGGATTGCACAAGAGCTAAAAACTTTAGGGGAGGAACATCTATGCAATGGAATGGATTAGACATTTTATTCGGGATAATCTTTCTTTTTTTTGTACTAAGGGGGTTTTTCCGGGGATTTATAGGAGAATTGTTCTCTGTAGGAAGTATTGTTATAGGTTTGGCAGCCGGATACTTTTTAAGTCCTTCCTTTGCACCTGTAGCGGAAGAAATTTTACGGATTCCTGGTTGGGGTCGGGTGGTTTCTTTTTTGGGCGTTTTTATTGTTACTTATGTAATACTTAAAATTGTAGAGCGAGTATTTAAAAGGTTTATAGAATCTTTTCATCTTCAGAATATGGACAAGGCTTTAGGGTTCTTTTTAGGGGGGGCTGAAGGATTCTTTATTATAGTACTGTTGCTCTGGTTTTTACACATACAACCGCTGTTTAAAATACAGCCCTATTTAGAACAAAGCCTTCTATCTCGTTTCCTTCTACCGCTTTTGCCCCGTATCTTGCCCCAGGTTCCGAAAAAATGGATCTAAGGTATGTTCGAAAACGTCCTCCATCAGGATCAAGTAACCCAACAATTATCTAAAGAAGTGCAAACCCAGAGTTTGCCTCCCTCTATTTTGTTTGCGGGCCCCCCCTATGCGGGTAAGCTATCCGCTGCCCTCGAGTTAGCTAGGGTGCTTAGCTGCGAGAGGAAGGAGGGAGAGTGGAACTGTTCTTGTAAATCCTGCGAAATGCATAGACAACTCTTAGCCCCTAATACGTTACTCCTCGGTGGGCGTTATTTTAATACGGAAGTAGCTGCCTGCGCTGATACTTTATTACGAACTAAGAGTATTTCCGGACGTTATCTCTTTATTCGATCCCTTCGTAAACTCACCCGCAGGTTCGATCCGGTACTATGGGAAGGTGAGGAAGTTCGGTTACAAAAAGTTACTCCCCTTCTTACAAGACTAGAAGAGATTGCCTATGATTTAGGGCCTGATCAAGGGGAAATGCCCCCGAAGGAAAAACTAGAAAAAGTTCTGCAAGAAGCTATTACCCTTGTAGGAAAGGTGGAAGATTCATTTTCCTTAGGTACCGTACCGGTGGGGGTTGTACGAAAGGTAAGTAGCTGGGCTCACCTGCGAGGTACGGAAACAAAAAAAATAGTAATTTTAGAACATACGGATCGTCTGCTAGACGCATCTAGAAACGCTTTGCTTAAACTTTTAGAGGAACCCCCTTCTTCTGTTTATTTTATACTCCTTACTACCCGAAGAAGCGCTATTATTCCCACGATTCTATCTCGGGTTCGATCCTATCTATTTAAGCAGCGCACGGGGAAAGAAGCGATAGAGGTGTTAGAGCGGGTGTTTAAGCTTCCCTCTGGAGAAACCTATCCAGATTTATCTACGTTTTTCTTGTTATTCCAAGGTCTAAAACCTAACCTTTTATACCAGGCAGCAGTTCAATTTATTCTCGCTGCTTCTAACTCGGAAGCTCCTTTTCCCGAGGCATTGGCTGTGGAATTATTTCAGGATAGGGAGAAGTTTCGGTTATTTCTTGAACAAGTGTTAGTTGTATTGCATCATTTCCTTACGCAAGAATCTGTAGGGGTGGTAGATGGAAAACCTTCCCTTACCCAGATGGAAGAATGGGCGAAACTAATTCAGAAAGCTGTGGAATCAGTGGAAGTGTTGAATGTTCATCCTTTACTAGCTGCGGAACGACTATTCCACCGGATGCGGAGGAGATATGCGTAAGTTTATTCAAAAAGCTTTAGAGAAAATAGACAAACTAGATCGACAACAAATATCCGCCCTGGTTTCCCAACTTGCTCAGGAAAATGATCGGTTAGAAGTAGTACTGGATTCCATGACCGATGGAATTATGGTTACCGATACGGAGAATCGTCTAGTGCTGTACAATAAAGCAGCAGAAAGACTTATACCCTTTAGTACCTTACAGGAAGTGTATGAAAAAAAAGTCTGGTCCGTAATAGAAGATATGGAAATTGCAGATTTTGTACACTCAGTATTGGAGAAACAGGAGACGGTTCGCGACAGGGAGTTCTCCCTCCGAATAGGAGGAGAAATACGCACTCTATCCTGTTCTGTTCTGCCCCTAGTACGTAACGGCAAAATCCAGGGCAACCTGTTTCATATCGAAGATGTAACAGAAAAACGATCTAAAGAAGTTCGCCTTCGCCGGGCAGAAAGTCTAGCTTCTTTAACAACCTTAGCTGCGGGGGTTGCTCATGAAATCAAGAATCCCTTGGGTGCTATTGGTATTCATATCCAACTTATGAAAAAGTCCCTTCAGGTAAAGGGAAAGCCAAGTAAACGGGTATTGATGAAACATCTAGAGGTTGTAAACGAGGAAGTAGAGAGATTGAATAAAATAGTGGTAGATTTTCTGTTTGCCGTTCGCCCCATGGACGCTAACCTTGAGTTACGGGATCTGAATGCTATTATTTATGATCTAGTAAAGTTTGTAGAGGTAGAAGCTGCGCAAGCAGATGTAAAACTAAATGTAAAGTTAACAGAGGGTCTGCCCAAACTTCTGCTGGATGAAAAGTACATAAAACAGGCTGTTCTAAATCTAGTAAAAAACTCTTTGTCTGCTATGCCCGAGGGTGGAATTTTAACCCTTAGCACGGATAGAAAGGGTGATTACGTTAAATTACAAGTTATAGACACTGGGATAGGTATTCCACCGGAATATTTGGATAAGATATTTGAGCCCTACTTTACGACAAAAGAATTCGGCTCTGGCTTAGGTCTTACGATTGTGTATAAAATTGTAAAAGAACATCAGGGAGAAATAACCGTGGATTCTGAACCTGGTAAAGGGACAGCCGTAACTATAAAGCTTCCCGTCCCACAACCGGAACGGCAACTGATAGATTACAAACAGGAAGTAGTGGAAGAGGTTTTTTCATGAAGTTTAATATCCTTATTGTAGATGACGAAAAAAACATTCGGGAGGGACTAGGTCAGGCCTTAGAATTGGACGGATACAAAACCTACCTTGCGGAGGATGGAGAAGCGGCCTGGAAAGTATTCCAGGAAGAAGAAATTGACCTAGTAATAACCGATTTAAAAATGCCTAAACTTTCAGGGGAAGAATTGTTAAGCCGCATAACCTCAGAGCAACCTACTGTCCCGGTTATTATCCTTACAGGACATGGCACCATAGAATCGGCGGTAAAGGCTATGCGGGATGGAGCTTATGACTTTCTTACCAAACCCATAAATCTCGACCGCCTTTCTTTGCTGGTAAAACGGGCACTTTCCAACCGGGAACTCGTGTTGCAGCACCGGGCTATGCAGGAAGAGTTAGAAAAGAAACGGGGTTTTTCCAACATTATCGGTGTTAGCCCGGCCATGCGAAAAATCTACGAAGTGGTTCGGCAGGTAGCACCCACCAAGGCTTCCGTGTTAATTACCGGAGAGAGTGGGGTAGGTAAAGAACTTATTGCGGATGCTATTCACAACTTGAGTAACCGAAAAGACAGGCCTTTTATTAAAGTCCATTGTGCTGCGCTTACGGAAACTCTATTAGAAAGTGAACTTTTTGGGCATGAAAAAGGTGCCTTTACCGGAGCCATATCTCGCAAAAGAGGAAGGTTTGAGTTAGCCCATACAGGTACCATTTTTTTAGACGAAATCGGAGAAATCAATCAGAGTGTTCAAATTAAGATCCTCCGGGTACTGCAGGAAAAAAAGTTCGAGCGAGTGGGGGGAGAGGAAACTCTAGAGGTGGATGTTCGAATACTTTCGGCCACCAACAAAGACTTAAAAGCAGAAATTGCTGCAGGCCGGTTTCGGGAAGACCTATACTATCGCCTCAATGTGGTAAATATTCATATACCCCCTTTACGAGAGAGGAAAGAAGATATTCCTCTGTTGGTGGCAGCCTTTTTAAAGGAGTTTGTCAACGAAAATGGTAAGCCCATTGAAGGAATTGATCCAAAAGCTAGAGCTGCTTTATACAATTACTCCTGGCCCGGGAATGTGCGCGAACTGCGGAACTGTATTGAAAGCGCTGTAGTACTCTGCAAAGGACAGTACATTACTTTGGAGGATCTGCCTCCCTTTATTCGTTCAGGTGCCGATGACAATTATGTAAAGATTTCCCTGGGTACTCCATTAGAACAGGCAGAACGCGAGATTATCCAAGCAAATCTCCATTATTTTAAAGGAAACAAATCGAAGACCGCGGAAGTGCTAGGAATCGGGCGTAAGACTTTACATCGTAAACTTAAAGACTACGGCCTTGAGGACGAACCCGACTTAGAGGAGGACAAGGAGGGATGAATTTTTACCTTTGGCTAAACCTTATATCTGTTGCTCTTCCGTTTATTTTTACTTTTCACCCAAAAATTCAGTTTTACAGAGAGTGGAAAGCCGTGTTTCCGGCTATTTTCATTACCGCTATTGTATACATCTTTTGGGATGTGTTGGTAACCCTTCGAGGAGACTGGAGCTTTAACCCTGAATATGCAGGGCATGGGGTATTCTGGGGCTTGCCGGTAGGGGAGGTTTTGTTCTTTTTTTGCATTCCCTATGCATGCTTATTCCTGTATCATGGGTTAAAGCTTCCCTTCAAAGAACGTATGCTTCCTATCCCTTTAATCCTTTTTAAAGGGGTTGCAATCGGATGCTTTGTTGTAGCCTTTGCCCTGTATTATAAAGATTATACGCTTTTAGCTTTTCTCTCGTGTGGGCTATTTCTTTTAATTACCGTGAAGGTGAAGCCTGATTTACTCCTATCCTCGTCCACCTGGTGGTTCTACTTAGCTTCCTACATTGGATTTGTAGGGGTAAATGGAGTGCTAACAGCTTTACCTGTGGTTTTGTATGCTCCCAAAGCTATAATAGGAATTCGGGTTTTCACTATTCCTCTGGAAGATTTTTTTTACAACTTTTCGTTCTTAGGATTCAACCTTCTTCTGTACCAAATTTTTGCCAAGAGGTTAAAATATGTCTAATTCTTTACAAACGGAGTTCTTAGGAACCCTTCTACCTTCCCCCCTGGTGCTTCCTGCGGGTGTGCTCGGAATGAGTGCTGGTTCTCTTCAGTTTGCCCTGTCTAAAGGATATGGACTGGTTACTACGAAAAGCCTTTCCCTTGAACCTCGCTCTGGGCATGAAGGCCCGGTTGTGGCAGAGTATGGTGCAGGCATTTTAAACAGCATGGGGCTCTGCAATCCCGGTATTGCTGAAGGCTTAAAAGAGGTAAATCAATTTGTAGAAAGATCCAAAGCTCCCATTTTGGTGAGTCTATTTGCCACCAATCGGGAAGATTTTGTGGAGCTAGTTCGGCGCACCAACGACAGTGCTGCAACTTATATTGAATTAAACCTTTCTTGCCCCAATGTAATGGATGAATACGGAATTCCTCTAGCTTCTTCCAAAGAGATGGTATCCCAAATTGTGGAAGGGGTTAAAGCTGTATCCCGTGTTCCGGTGCTAGCAAAACTTTCCCCCAATGCGGCAGACGTGCCTTCCATAGCTGCTGCGGCTGAACAAGCTGGAGCTGATGGTCTTACCCTTATTAATACCTTAGGCCCGGGTTTGCTTATTGATCCGTATGCCCGTAAACCTATCCTGCACCCTACGTATGGAGGAGTTTCCGGCCCAGCAATCAAACCTATTGCTCTAAAAATTGTGTACGACTGTAGCCGAAGAGTACGCATACCTATTATTGGCATGGGGGGAATATCCTCAGGGTTAGATGCTGTGGAAATGTTAATGGCTGGAGCTAGATTAGTAGGGGTAGGTTCGGCTATTTGGAAAGAAGGTATTGGGGTAGTGGGTGACATCAATATAGGGATTAAGCAGTTTCTAAAAACGGAAGGTTTTTCTTCTGTAGCAGAGATTCCTAGACTTTCCCAACACCTGCAACCTGTTGGGTTGTGCGAAATCCCTTCCCAAAAACCTTCTGATTCTACTGTGCTTTCCTATTCCCCTGCACTTAAGGTTAAGCCTGTACCCCCCGACCCGGTTTCTGTTCTTCCTGGGGAAGCGAGCACCTTATCGGACAAGCCTTATGTAAATACGTTTCAATCGGTTTCAGGCCGTTTTTCTCTTCCTTTACAACGAGTTCGAGAGGAAGGGGCAAAAGCGAAAACTTTCTATGTAAGGATACCTTATGGGTATTTCCCTTCAGAACCCAAACCAGGGCAATTTTTTATGCTTACCGACTACCAGGGAGGGGAAAAACCTATATCTGTTTCCGAGTGGGAGACAACATCCGAGGGGTATATATTAGGGATCACTATAAAAGTTGCTGGCCCTTTTACGCAGAGATTTCAATCCAAAGCTGAGGGGAGTCTCATTTCCTTACGGGGACCTTATGGAAAACCTTTTAGCCTTCACAGGGGCAAGGTGCTTCTTGTGGGAGGGGGATGCGGAATCGCCCCCTTACACTTTTTAGCAAAGACCTTAGTTTCTAGGGGAGCGGAGATTACAGTAATTAATGGGGCTAGAAAGGAAGAGGAACTTTTATTCTCCGATCGATTTAATTCGTTTCCAATTCGATATCTAATAACTGTCGAAGATAAAGGGGAGGGGACAGCGGTAGATACGGCAAAAATAATTTTATCCGAGGAAAAATTCGATTTTATCTATGCTGCGGGGCCTGAGTTAATGATGGCAGCGCTAAAACCTCTGCTTAAAGACATGGAGTATGAGTTTTTAATGGAACGGTACATGAAATGCGGGGTAGGTATTTGTGGGAGTTGTACCTGTGATCCCACAGGGATCCGTCTTTGTGTGGAAGGACCCGTGTTAGATAAAAGAGAAGTAGAAAACCTTTCTGATTTTGGAAAATACAAGCGAGATGCTTCGGGAAAGCGGGTAGTACTCAGACCTGGAATTAGCTCCTGCCTTCGCGATACGCTTTAATACGCTGAAAAGATTCGTTTAGTTTTTTTGTAATTTCAGTTGCATGAGAGTATTTTTCAGCATCCTGAGCAAACTGATCCGGATGATACTTTCGCAGCAAGGTTTTATATTGTTTTTTTACAGTGGGAAAATCACTCTTAAAAGGAACTTCGAGATTCGCATAGTCTTGCCGCAGGTGTTCTTCCGGATCGGGTTTAGGGGGGGCATGCCGGAATTGTGTTCCGGCTCCTGAACCATAGGTCCGCCAACCTCGTAAGGGTTCTGCTTTTGGCTGGCGGAGGAACTCGTTAAGTTCCTCCCATGCCTCTTCAAGGTCCTTCTGATAAAATAAAGTATCCTGCCAATGATCTTGCCAGTGAAAGTAGGATCTTAAAATACTCTGCAACCTAGAAAACATGGATTAGTCTCTACTCCTCCCCATAAATCGAAGGAAGAACAGGAATAAGTTTATAAAATCTAGATACAGCTTCAAAGCACCGATGATAGATATACGAATAAAGATGGATTCATCGGAAGTATAGGCAGCTTGCTGGTTCCATCCTTTAATAATCTGGGTATCATAAGCAGTTAAACCCACAAACAGCAGGATACCGACTACAGAGATCATCCATTCCATACCTGAACTGCGGAGAAACATATTCACTAGCGAGGCAATGATAAGACCAATAAGAGTCATACGTAGATAATGCCCTAAGCCGGAAAGATCCCGCTTTGTGGTAAGCGCATACACGCTCATGGCAGCAAAAGTGCCTGCAGTGATGAAAAATGCAGAAGCGATGCTAGTTCCTGTATAGGCAAGAAAAATGAGGGAGAGGGTAATTCCGTTTAAGGCGGCATACGTAGCAAAAGATACGGTAGCAGCTCCTGCACTCATGCTCTGAATACGGGCAGACAGGTAAAATACCAACCCAAGTTGACCTATAATAAGGCCAAAAAAGAGTAAGGGATTCGATACTAAGGCGTATACCAAACGGGGATTTGTACCCACCCCCACAGCTACTATACCGGTGAGGGCAAGGCCTAAGCTCATCCAAATATAAACGTTTCGAAGGATACTTCGTTCCCGAATCTGAACAGCTTCTAAGGTGTAATTTTTCTCAAACATTTTTATACCTCCGATTAAAAAATATACAAAAAAATCTAAATCTTACCAAGCTCTCTTGTTACTTTTTTAATTTTCCATTGTTTATAAAGTGAGTAAAGTTGAAAGATATGGGGTGGCTCCTAGAGGTTTCCTCCTCCTTTACTCTAGGAGAACTTTTTGGGTGGAGGTTCTTGCACGGCGGTACAGGTGCAAGAACCTCTTTTTTTTTTTGCATTTTCGGGTAGATAGAATTACAATTTAAGGCAGGAGGTGTGCTATGAACGAAGAGTACGGTTTAGTAATCATTTCTTCGCCCCCCCAGCTAGCAGAGACTTTAGCTAGAGCATTAGTGGAGAATCAAGCAGCCGCCTGTGTTCAAATTGTTCGGGAAGTTAGCACCATGTATTGGTGGAATAATCAGGTTGAGTATGAAACGGAATCGCTTCTTTTTGTAAAAACCCTAAAATCCTGTTTGGATACAATAAACCTTTTACTCAAAGAACTCCATCCTTATGAAATACCCGAACTAGTGTTTCTTCCTATTACCGGAGGGTCAGAAAAGTATCTTGAATGGCTTAAGTCTACTGTGCATAGGCCTAGGAATTAAGAGGTTTTAGCTTCTTCGGTCATTTGCTTTAATAAAGGCTTCAGGTAGTACAATGTAGTCTTTAGTTTTAATGCTTGTAGGAGCGTAAGAAATAGTTTCTTCTTTTAATAGTCGAAATATAACGGATTCGCTGTCGGAGCGAGCAATGCCTAATCGGGTATTAAGCCATTCCTTTACCCCTTCTAGGGGTATTTTTAATCCACCCGTGTAGATCTTTTCTCCATATTTCAGGGCATAGTCGGTCATACCCCGCTGGATCCGTTCCCTCACCCCCAATTCTACTAATTCAGAAATTTGCAAGTTGGAATTGCGGATCCGCTGGGATAGGACTTGAATAATCTTCCAGGCAAATTTCCCATTAGAAAGAACGATTTTTTCGAATTGGGTCTCATCCACCACAATAAGTTTTGTGGGTTTAACTGCAATAGCAGTGGCAGATCGGGGGCTTCCGTCTACCAAGGCCATTTCACCGAAAAAATCATGGGGTGTATCAACCGTTTTTATTAATTTTTCGCCTTTTTCCACTTTTATACGCAATTCTACTGCACCGGAAACCAGGATATACATAACATCTCCCGGATCTCCCTGGCGAAAAATAACATCTCCTTCATTAAAAAAGGTTACCTTTAAACCGCTAGTATCTATCCCCATAGAGCTGACCTGTTTTAAAACCCTAATAACTTAGGAAAAAACATACTTAGTTCAGGTATGTAAGCCACAATGAAGAGCACAATAACTTCAACAATTATGAAAGGAAAAATAGCCTTACTTAATTGAGAAAGCTTAAGACCGGAAATACTGCACGCCACAAAGAGACAGGCTCCCACCGGAGGAGTCATAAGGGCAATGTTTAGGGAAAGCACCATAATTATGCCAAAATGAATAGGGGCATACCCTAAACTTACCGCTATAGGATGTAGAATGGGACCGAGAATAATTAAGGCTGCAGCTATATCCATAAAAAGGCCTACAATTAACATCAACACTAAGATCATTAACATTACAAGCTTGGGTTCCCGGGTAATAGAGAGCATAAACTTGGCTATTTGTTGCGGTACCTGGGCAAAGGAAAGAATCCAGCTTAGAATCGACGCGGTTCCTATAATGAGGAAGACAACACCGGTAATTCGGGCAGTTTTTATGAGCATTTCAGGAACATCTTTAAGGGAAAGGCTTTTTAAGACTAAGAAACCGATAACTACCGCATAGGCCACAGCTACACTAGCTGCCTCTGTAGGGGTAAATACTCCTGAAAGAATCCCTCCCAGAATTATAACAGGCATGAATAGGGGGATGAGGGCATCTTTAAATCCAATAAGCATTTGCCTTAGTGAGCTACGATTAGATTTTGGGTAACCACGTTTATAAGAGATAATTCCGGCAATAATCATAAGAAAAAACGCTAGCAGGAGTCCTGGTACAAAACCTGCGGCGAACAAGCCGGCTATCGAAACATTCATCAGTGAACCATAGATAACCATCATGTTTGATGGGGGAATAGTAGGGCCGATGATGGAGGAAGCGGCTGTAACCGCTGCAGAGAAATCTAGATCGTACCCGTCTTTCTCCATGGCTGGAATAAGCATAGTGCCGATGGCAGCAGTGTCAGAAACTGCCGCTCCTGTCATACCTGCAAAAAAAACACTGGCGAGAATATTGGCATGGGCGAGTCCTCCTCGTAAATGTCCCACTAATATATTGGCAAACCGAACGAGCCTTTCTGTAATACCTGTCCGGTTCATAATTTCTCCAGCAAGAATAAAAAAAGGCATGGCTAGCAGAGTAAACATGTCTAAGCCGGAAAAATATTGCAAAGGAGCCATAGACAGAAGGGACACATTCATGGAGCTTAGGTATAAACCAGCGACGCCCGCAATGCCCAGGGTAAACCCAATAGGAACTCCTAATACTAAAAGGGTAAAGAAAATAACAGTTACGGCTAAAATCATAGTGCCCCCTTACAGGTCTATGTGGGATTTTTCTTCAAATTTAAAGGAGGTTCCTGCTAAGGTTAGGTATAGTTTTATACCTAGTTGAACAAGAGCTAGTACCATAGATACGGGTATGGAGAGCATGGGAATAGTCATTTTAATTGGCAAAGATTGGGCAATCTGGAATTTACCCTGCTGTACCATGGGAATAGAGAAGTAAAAGAGTACAGTGAGAAAGATCAGTACAAAAAGATCAATCGTTACAGAAAGAATTAAAGAGGGTAATTTACCTTTAATTCTATCGGGAATAAAAGTTAATCCTATATGCTCCCCCCGGAAGATTCCTACGGATATAGCTAAGGAAGCTGTCCATATCATTAAGTAGCGGGCAAGTTCTTCGGTCCAGCCTAAAGGCTTAATAAGTACATATCGGAAAAAGACCCCGACGAGAACCGTCAGGGTCAGTATTCCTAGTAGAGTGCCACAAAGGTACTCAACAATTTTATTTATCCAAGTTGCAAATTGTTGTAAATGGCGTACAAGCATAGGCCGGTTTAACCTACTCTTTTTCAGCATTTTCAATAGCAGCTAAAAACCGGTCTACCCACATAACCCCTTCCTTACCGTACTGTTTTTCAATAAAAGCTTTGGCTGCAGGAATGGTTTTATCCCGAAACGCTTTCATTTCCACAGGAGTTGGGGTGTATACCTGCATTTTGGAAAGAAGAACGGGTAACCCTTTGTCTGTTGCATCGATTATTCGGCTTAAACCCCTTCCGGCTAAGAGAGCTTCTTTGGCAGCATCCGAAACTACTTTCTGGAGATCGGCGGGCAGGCTTTGAAAGAAGGTGTCACTCATAACCCACACGTAGGGAGCGTAGAGGTGGTTTGTTAAGGTGGCGTACTTCTGAACTTCGTAGAACTTTGCCATGTTTATAATGGAAATAGGATTCATCTGACCGTCGACTACACCAGTTTGTAGCGAGGTGTATACCTCTGCCCAGGCAATAGCAGTGGGAGAACCACCCAAAGATTTAATAATTT
>JBDNDI010000260.1:0-4136 GCA_046719195.1 Spirochaetales bacterium
TAGGAGGAAAGGTGGTTACAGGTGGGGATTTCAGTAAATCTAGGAGGGGGAAAGGCAGTTCTTTGAACAAGGCACCATACAGGTAGAGATCTCCCTCTAGCTCTGTAAAGCCCCTTACTTCCCATTCTTCAATTGAACTTTCTCCTACTAGGAATCCTTTACGTTCTGCGGAACCTAGCATACGAAGGAAAGCTTGTACCCCTTTTCCCTGCGCAAGGGCAATTCCCAGGAAAGAATCGCCACCGATGCTGATTTGTCGAACCTTAGTCACTCTTAGGCTCCTCTTTAAACACTAAAGCAGTAAATAAATACAATTCTGTGTAAGGATCTTTCCAGCTACCAGGAAGTAAACCGGCTTTTCTACACCCATGATCAAGGAATTCCCATCGATCCCAACCTTGTTCGACTGCAACCTGTGGTAGTAAAAGGCCTCCGGAATACCCCCGCTTAAGATAAATCCCATGTTTTCCCGGAATAATTTCTTCTGCTTTCCCTTGGCGTAAAGGGGAAAGGATGGAGATTTCAAACACTAGATCCTTCAATTCTTCTTTTTTAACAGGGGTAAAACGGGGATCGTTGAAAGCACTACTAAGGGCTACCTCTCTCACTGTTTCTACTAGGTTAGATTTACCATAAAGTTGTCCAATGCACCCGCGTAGACTTCCATCTGTTTTATGGATAGTTACAAATACGCCTGCGTTAGTACACAGGTTGCCCTCCGCGACTGGAGGAATTACGGGTTTACCCTCTAAGGCACTACTAACCGTTTCACGGGCTAAAGAGAGGAGTAATTTTTTTTCTCTGTCTGTTAAAAATAATTCCATGGTACTTATTGTACATCCATTGAAGCAGAAAAATACACCATTCTCTTATCTTCTTCTTCGTCTTTTGAAAGACTTCTTTCTAACAGAGTAAAGTGCAGAGAAGGCCCAAATAAAGGAAACAAACTAGCCACTGCCCCAGCACCACAAGCACCTACTGTTTTATTTACTTTATCCTGCACGAGAGTTTTCCAATCTTTTGCTTCCACGAGTTCCCAGAATTTATCTGCTTGTATCTGGACTTCTTTTTCTAGACCTATTTTAGATCCGTTGGTGGTAATAACAAGGAGAGTAGAATCCCATTGGGACAGAAATACACTTTTTAAGGTACTTGAAAGTAAATGCACCAACATAAGGCTTGGCTTTCCAAGTAAAATAGGGATGATTTTTACATGAGGAAAATAATAGGCAATAAAAGGTAGTTGTACCTCTAGACAATGTTCTTCTAAATGAGGAATGTCGTTTTTTATAAGCTTAGTGCCACTGGCAAAGAGCTCTTCTACAATTTCCACATCTACTGGCAAGGTTCCAAGAGGGGTTCGGAAAGCAGTGGATTCAGGAAGAAAAATGCTCTCCTCCTCTTCTCTGTGTACGGCTCCCAGGAGGATAACCCTCTGAATTTTCCGTTTTTCTACAGCCCGGAAAGCCCTTGCCAGCAGCTTCCCACATCGATCATATGCAGCATGAGGGGTAAGAATACCTAAGGAAGCTCCAGGAGGATCGGGGATTCCCATGCCCAAATGTATTAACTGCTCTTTTAGTAGGGTTGGATCTTCAGGGTAAAGAAGCCCTTCTGCTATGGGTTCTCTTACTACCATATCTTTAAAGTATTCCTTAAAAATCTTTTGAATGCAACACCTCTATTGTCCTAAAAGCTCGGAAAGCCTTTTGGGGTCTATTTTTACATACAAGTTTTTTTCCTGGGTAGGAAGCACAGTTCCTAACTTTTCACCTTTAGCTCTCCGGAGATACTTTACCTGGGTATAGTATAAATCAGCACTTTCCGATTCTCTAGCTTTACTAAAGTAAACGGCTAGATATCCCGCGTCTAATAGGGTTTCCAGCGGGATAGATTTGCCTGGTTTGGATCGTATAAACACATAAGCTCCCGGGTAGTCCCGGGTGTGTAACCAGAAATCCTTTCCCCGCACATGCTTTCTCAGAAGTTCGTCATTTTCCTGGGCAGTACGTCCAACCAGTATAGTAAATCCATGGGAGGAAAAGCTAAGACCCGGGGTAGTTGTTTCTTTTTGTAAGGTTTTTTTGCCCCTAGGTTCCGCGAAAGAAGTTAGTACTTTAAGATCCTTTGTGGTTAGAAGGGTCTGTCGCTGGCTTTTTAGTTGCTTGAGTTGATGCTGTAAACTCTCTATCTCTTCTTCCACAATTTGCAATCCTGCTTTAGCTTTTTTATACTTCCGAAAATATTGTTCTGCATTTTCTGCGGGGGTAAGGGAAGGATCGAGAGGTATTTCTACTATTCCGCCTGTTTCAGTATCCCTTATTGATAAGAAACGATCGTTAGGTTGAAGGGTATGCAGGTAGGAAAGAATCAAATCCCCTAGTTGCCTGTATCTCTCCGCTCCTTGATACGATTTTTTACGCTCCAAAAGACTTTTAAGCTTTGCCTGCAGCCGGGTTTCTTTTGTATTGAACTGTTTCTCTAGATCGGCTTTTAGTTTTTGCAGCGCTTCCTCTTCTTCTATTCGGGTGTAATACTCCTCAATAAAGGTGTTAAAGCTTTGCCCTGCAGGGAAAGAACGGATTTCGTAGGTTTTCGAAGGAGGATTTGCAGGAGTTGCTCTAGGAGTAGGGCAAGAGATAGAGGGTTCAGATAGAGAGAAGGGAGCATAGGAGCTTCCTGTTATTTCTCCTTGTTTAGGACGACGGTAAAAAGCATCAATTATCTTCCCATCCTTTTCCGTAAGAAGAATATTAGAGGCTGGTCCCCATAAACGAATCCATAGGATGTAGGTATCTCCCCCCCTCTGTACTTCTAGCACAACTATACGGTCATTTCCGGGTTGCAAAGCCTTTAAAATTTTGCCTCCCCGGATTCGGGAGCGGAGCAGTTCGACAAATCTTTTGGGGGAAGGAGAAGAAGGAGGTTTTTGGGTTAATCGATGGAGTCGGCAAGAATTAGCCGCGACACTAATATACAACTTCCAGGGCCCTTTAGGATGATACAATTCAAGTATTAGGCTTCTATAATTGTTTTGGCGAATTTCCTGTATCCGACTGCCTTCCCAGGGCAACTCTTGAAGGATTAAATTGATCTCTTTCCAGTTTAAAGACATGGAGAAAGGTATGGGTTTTAAGATTGGGAAAGGATTGGTTCCGCTACCCGAATAAAGAGTTCTGCATCCGAAGAAGAATAGAACACAAGATGTACGGTTTTTATACTTCTCGGAACCGAAAAGTACTCTTTCATGAGGTGGGCAACTAGGTAGGCAGCTCTCTCTTTAGGAAAACCATATACCCCCGTTGAAATGGCAGGAAAAGCGAGGGTCTGTACATTTAGAGACTCGGCTAAACTTAGACAGTTCCGGTAGGCCTCTTCTAGTAAAGTATCTTCTCTGTGGTTCCCCCCATGCCATACAGGACCAACTGTGTGAATTACATACTTAGCTTTTAAGTTGCCCCCTGAGGTAAATACTGCTTTTCCTGTAGGAAGGCCCTCAGGATACTGGGTCTGCCGGATTTTTTTGCATTCGGCAAGTATGTTTGGGCCGCCAGCCCGGTGAATAGCGCCATCTACCCCCCCTCCTCCCATAAGGCTAGAATTGGCTGCATTTACAATAGCATCCACTTCCATCTGGGTAATGTCTCCTGTGGTAATTCGGAGTATACCATTTAGAAAAGTTTTCATGTATTATATGATACCTGCCCTTCCCTTATTTGGGAAGAAGGAATAATTTGAGCTTTGATGTTTTAGTATCTCCCCTGCTAAGTAAAAAGAACCGGTAATAAGAATAGGAGCCTGGGAGTTGGGTAAGGTATTTCTAGCGGTATTCAAGGCCTCTATCGGATCGAGAATAAGGAGGGTGTTTAAGTTAAAATTGAGGCAGCATTCGGCTAGAAAAGTTGGATCGCTAGGTTTAAAGTTACCGGGTTTGGTGACAATAACTCTCTGAAAGTAAGGACAAAGAATTTGAGCAATCTCTCTGTACCGTTTCCCTAAAACAATACCTAAAACAAGGGTATGAGGAGAGGGATGCAGTTGTAGAAAAGAATGAAGTAAACGCTGGGTAGACAAGGGGGTATGGGAACCATCTATATAAATGGCGCGCGAGGCAGACCTGATCATTGGCATCGGCA
>JBDNDI010000261.1:0-4083 GCA_046719195.1 Spirochaetales bacterium
GAGCCTACACAAACAAGAGAATCATCAGCATTGCGAACCACCAGGTAGGTAGTCCATACATTATCAAGGTTAACAAAGTAGTACTTCGATCTAAAGTACTGCCCGGCTTCTGGGCTTTTTTCAATCCTAACAGAACACCGATTACAATTTGAAAGGCTGCCGCTAGGGTAAATAACAGGAGGGATCGGGGAAGAGCTTCCACTATGATGGTAAGAACCTCCCGGTCTCCCCGAGAAGATTTAATTATAGTCGATTTTCCGAATTGAAAAGTTAGGGTAGAAATCGCCCGGTAGAGAAATCGTTCTACAAAGGGTCGATCTAATTTATAGTTTTTTAAAAGTTGTTCTCGCCGTCCTTTTTGAAAATTTTGCAGGGCGGTTGTGTTTTGGGTGGTAAATCGAGCCGATTCCATTCGAATCTGTTCTTCGATCTGACTTCGCAGGGTTGTTTCTACCACTGAATTAAACAGGGCTGACATAATACAGATTAAAAGGGCATACATAAAGATCCCTTTTGCAATACGTTTCAGGGCAAACCATTTATACATGTACCTGTCTCCCCCCTTTGAAAAATACGATCTACTAAGGCCTCGAGCCACCCTCTTTCAGGGTAAAAGCACTACAGAACGAGCCACTACGGAAGGAACTTCTTCAGCAAAGTAGGATTGCACCACCAGGGGGTAAGTGCCGGGTGTTAATCCCCCTAAGTCTTTTGCAGGAATCAATGCCCGGAACACACCGCCTTTTACAAAAGTAGCTGGATATTCCTTCTCTTCCTCTTCGTTTAGAACCAGCGTAACCACCACTTTTGCCTGAACATCTGCAAGAGTAGCTAAGTCTTCAGGATATTCCATCCTGGAAACAGAAATTTCCAGGGTCAGATCCTGATTTCGGTTAGCGGCTGGAGGCATTCGTACCGAATTGATACGGGTAAGCTTGGTTTTGAATCGCTCTACCCAATAATCGGGGGTATAGGGATATCCTTCGCGGAATGCGGAAAGCTCTATATAGTTAGCCTGGTAATTGATTTGGCTTATAAAGAAGGGACCGTTGGAAATGTACGCGTTTTTATAGGTATCAATAAACCGGATTGCCGAACGATAACGTTTTAAGGCTTCCTCCTCGGAAACCCATTTTCTTATAGAGGAAGGAACATATTTAGTGGAGATAAACTCCTCAAGTTTCGCCTTTATATCCCCAACACAGGTAGGGTTTATGACATCTACTTCGGTAAAGGCGGGATCTCCGCTGAAAGAGTAAATCGTACCACTTTTCGAGCCTTCTACGACTAGTTTGGCTAGGGCTTCGGTAATCTCCCAGGATACTAGGGTAGGACGGCCGGGGTTCCCTGCTTTGGGGCTCATTACCCCATTGGCAGCAACCCGAGCAGGGTCCATGGGCCAGTTAAAATCAAAATAAGAGGTAAAAGAACCGTCCAGATTTAATACCACCCCCTTATTGACCTGCAAGCTGGGTTGGTACTGGGAGGCATACGCCTGGTCGTAGTACTTGTCCTCTTCTCCATCCTTGTTAGCCCACTCGTAGGCGAAAGCGGCTGCGTACATTAGATCGGCTAGGGTCACCGGTTCTCCGGAATGCCAGTTCCCATATAGGTAAGTAGAGGTGACCTGTGAGTAGGCAGTTGGGGTATTGATTTTTACGTATTCGAAAGTTCCTGGTTTTGTTTCTTTATACTCGATTCCGCTTTCCCATTGCTTGGTCTGGGAGTTGTACAGGATTGCTTCTCGGGGAACAGGAATCTTTCCCAATGGTTTGCCTTTGGGGCTCCTTTCTATTTGAGTGGATACTTTATGTATATCCCAGGAAACTCTTAGTGGAGTATCGGAAGCGTCATTGGGTGCTTCAAAGGTAGAAGGGTCCGTGCAGGCACTAACAATAGCTGTACTGTATACATCACTAAAGCCGTTTACACCCACTGGGTCCCAGGCACTCATAAAAAGACCGCCCCGGGCAGAGTGCTGGGAAATGCGTAATACTTTTTCTCCTTTATTGTTTTCTTTTACTTGGGCGGATCGAATAGACCATCCGTTCAACCCATCTCCCAACCCATAAAGCATCCGATTATAGAACCGTCCCTTATTGGCAACAAAGTATTGCATCTGACTTACCAGATAGACGCGTACCGAATCCTGAAGCCCTAATTTCAGAGCTTGCAGGTTATCTTTCCAATATTCTTCTCTTGTTAAAAACCAACCATTGTAGCTTTTTTTAGCTAACCGATCGATCTCATCATTCTGATAGTTCCAGAATCCTTCCATGGCTCCCCCAGGCATGTAGCCGTAGTAGGGGGCATACATCTGGGAAATGGTTACATCCCACCATCTTCGGGTAGCTCCGGCTCCCCATCCTTCCGTGTATAGAGTCCACTCATAATCTGCCGGATTTCCTCGGTACACTATCGCGGCCGCCTTGGAGCGATCGTACAAAAGCCGTTCTACCTTAAAGCCTGCTTTCTCTAGTTGGTCCGCAATATAGTGGCCTGCAGGGAGTCGACCGGTTGGATCATCTACCCGTATTACGAATAAAACCGTTACGGGATTTCCCTCGTAGGTCCAGAACTGTCCACTCTTTAATAATTTCCCTTTATTTTCAGGTAAGGCAGAAGCTTTCTCCATTGCCCGAGTAATTTCTTCCATAGCCCATCGCTCATTCCCTTCTTCCGTCATTCCGAGATTGGCTGCTACCAGGTTGTACCGGTAGGTGCCGGGTTGACCGGGTGTCATGGGGGTAAACATGGGTTCCCCTGTTCCTTTTAACACCTCTTCCACTAGTTTTTTTCTATTAATAAGCCAGTTTAACGCGTACCGCACTTCCCGTATGGCAAAGGGGTTAAACACTTTTCTTCCATCCTTTATTGTATGTACATAGGGAGCAGCATTAGGTATTGGGTTGGTTAGGAGAGACCAGGATCCGGAAGGTACCGCATACACCTCTAATTTAGAGAGGGATTGGGAATCTATTCCTTTAAAAGTACTTCCGTTTAAACCGGTAAAAAATACGTCCGTTTTCCCCTCGACCGTGTCCTTAATAGCAACGGTTTGGTCCATTACCACTTGAAAAATCACTTTGTCAACAAAAGGTCCGAACTCTCGAGAAAAGGTTTGCCCGCTTTGCGATTTTCCGGAACAAGCCCATGAAAATAATATAATTACTCCGAAAACAAACCAGGTAAGTTTTTTCATCCCTTTCTCCTTTTAGATACTATCCTACAGTTTGAGTTTAGTAATATTGTAAGGTAAAGGAATGGAAAAAGTAAACCCCAGGAACTATTTTTACCTGATTCTTTTGTACCTACTTTCAGAGAGGTCAGAAAGAACTTTTGGTAAATCTTGCTCCAAGGACAGAATATCGTATCTTTTTTCATAAACCACGGCCCTCTGATTGAGCATGTAATTAAGGGGAGCATATTCTCTAGGGTTAGTTAGGGTGTGGTTTTGTCCTACTTGGATATTCTACCTTATTATTCGGGGTGCCCTTAACCGAAGGTTAAAGGGAAGGGGGGGTCTCTTCCCTTTATTTTTGTGCTTTATGTTTTTACGCTTAGTAAGGCGCACCCGCTAGCGGTGGAAGTTTTGTACAGGCTCGGTAGCGGGTATTTTGCCTTAGGGAAGGTAATACAGCGTATCCTATACAAGCAACCTTAGCTCAGGTTACTTGTATCCGAAGCTCCTGTTCATATCCCTCTTTGGAGCAGTCCCGGATAACTTCTAATCGGAAGGTTCCGGATTGCACGGCTTTGAACTCAATAATACCTAGGTTACTACGAGAAGAGAGAACCTGCCACTGCACAGGAGATAGAAGCTCCAGGGGTAGATTCGTTTTGCCAAATTCCCACAGCCGGTCATTCAATAGAAACTCTGTCTGATCTGGGGGAAGCTTGCAGTTGCGGTGATCCTCATCAAAATCGAGCCTAATCGAATAGGTCTCGCCTTTTGTAATTTGAATTGTCTTGCCGGGAACAATCGGTTGGGCATTTCCACGGCTATCTACGAGAGTGTAGGAAATCTGGCAGGCCGAAGCAGTGTAGCAGAAAACAAGGGTTCCAAAGATCAATCCAATACAT
>JBDNDI010000262.1:0-4064 GCA_046719195.1 Spirochaetales bacterium
AAGGTTCCGGTTAAGCTTGCTTTGCCCCCTGCGCTAGCGGCAGCCCCTGCAGGCCGCGTGCTTATTTCCGTCTTGGATGTAGCTAGGGCTGCTTCTTCCGGGGAAGCAGGTGCCGAAAGACCTTGTATGGCGCTTTCTTCTCCCCGGGTAATAGTGCGGGATTGCCCGATCGCATTGGCATATTTTACAACACCTTCAAACACCTTAAGGGCAGATCCACTGTATTCAAACTCTGTACCTCGCACAGCGGCCGTAGATACCGGGCTTTTTAACACAAAGTCATGTTCTAGCCCCTCAACCTTCTCAACTTTGGCGTTTACCCGTCCCACCTTCAGATTAAGGGTAGTTTTCTGTTCCCCCTGAGCTTTTACTAGCTCTTCAATGGCCATTCGGGTAAGAGGTTTTACCTGAATAGTGGCTTCACCTACCTGAAGGGTGGCAAAAGAGTTAAAACCGGTAGAAACCACCGTACCCTTGGGAAGAACCAGGTTTCGCGCTGCAGGTTCCCAGTTTTTTCGGGGGGGCATAACTTCTACCTTGCCCGAAAAGTCTCGCAGCACCGCCTGTTCCTGAGCCATCACCGTTGCAGCCAGGAACACCCAAAAGAGAACTAAAATCTTTCTCATAACCATCCTCCTGATGGATCGTATCCTTTAAAAACTAAAGGAGAAAACAAACTGCCCGTAAACTACGGTTTCATCCTTTCCTGGTAAAAAGGCACTTCCGTTGGGTAGGAAGATACCCAGAGTAACTCCTAACCCAAGATCGGAAAAAGGTCTAAGATTGGCAAATAGGGCTAGATCGGTCCCTACGTATCCAGCACCTTTAGACGGATCTACCCCTCCTTCGGACATAGCGCCCTTGGAAGCTTTAAACAAGGGAGTTAGCCTTGTCCCAGCCTGTAGACTTTCCAATAGGAAACCTTTTACCGCTGAAAAGGGTTTTAGGGAGTAGGATAGTTCGGTGGCAAGCAAATTGCTCGGTTTGAACTGCAGGGCACTACCTAAGGAGGCTCCTGAAATGGGCAAGAACATGGAACTGTTGCCGCTCGTGTTTCCCTCTAAAAAGGTTATGGTATCCGAATCCCCTGTGGCATACACTATTTGGAGTCCAGCTACTGACTGGAAGAACTCGGCTAAATAATAGCGCAAAGAAACTCCACCCATTCCAGAAAAAATTAGCTTGTAATTATAGGCTTCACCGGTATTACTCTGGGTGTCGGGTACAAAGGTTAGTATCCGGCCTGTACCTAGATAGGCAAAAGCAGTGTAAAAGAGGGAAGAAGTTAGGGGGCCATCTAGTCCTACTCCAAAGTACTGGGTATCTACAAGGCCACCGGAACTCGGATCAAAGGTTTCCTTACCTTCTTTTATTACCTTGTCATCGAACAGGTGGCGAAGGTCTTCATTTACAAGGACAGAAAGGGTAACATTTTGACGGGCAAAGAGCTCGGGCATACTAAGCGACAGAGAGCCAATAAACCTAGGCGGCGCCCAAAGCTTGTCTTTGTCCAAATCCTCTAAACCATCAAGCCGGCTTAGCACTAGCGAGGTATAATACTTGTTCAAAAGACCCGTGTAGCCAAAAGCCATTTGTAACGTGGACCAGGAATAACCGAACTCCATCCGTATTCCATCCATCCGATGGGAAAATACATAGTTAGAGAACTCTTGATGGAAAAATCGCCCCATTTCTATACTAAATAGGGAAGCCCCATTTTCTAAATTGGGGAAGGTGCCTTTTAACGTCAGGATTTCTACATCCCCATATAGTATGGGTTTGTCTGAATTGGAACTGAAGGTACCCATAAGGGAGGCATTAAATACCCAGTAGTCGCCCAACACATGATTCATCCATAGATGACCCGTGTTTTCCTGGATAAACCCTTCTCCCTCCTTAGAGGAGTAGCTTGAATCGTTTTCAATATTTACGCCAAAGTCAAAAGCCCCTACGGAATAAACCAAACCTAAGGATAAAAGGAGGCATACAAAAAAGGTGAGTTTTGCTTTCATGGGTTATTCCTCCTTCCAGGATAGCAGGTTGTTTAGGATCTGTAGGGCTTCTTCTCCGGATATACTTCGATACGGGCTGGGGTTGTTCTGTATAAACCCTAGATAGGCAATTTCCCGGGCTGCATACCGGGGACCGGGTAAAAGCTGGTACATAATACCCCCAGGAATATCAAAGGCCTTCATTAGCAGGTAAGAATACTGCCCTAGACTAATAGAGGTAGCAGAATCCGGTACCTTTACCCCCCAATCTTGCTTTGCCAAAGCTTCCAGGGCTTGCTCGGGGGTACTTGTGTCGGGGATAATCTTAGCAGCTGCAAGGACCAGGTATGCCGCATACGAATATCCAACCTTTTTCTGTTCTAAGATCTGATCGATCAATGTATTGGACTGGGCAACACCAGCTGTAATACCCAGCACCGTTCCTACAACCAGGAGAAGGATTGTTCGTTTCATTTTGTTCTCCTACCGATTCTTCAAAGAATAATATACCCCGCATAGCGCAAGGTTTCCATATGAGATATAGTATACTTTAAGATTTCAACTATTACAAACCTAGGAGGTAGGGAATGTGGAAAAAAATTCAGATAGGAATTCTTGTTCCTATTGTAAGTGCTGCCATTTTTTCCCTTTTAAATCTGTTTGACTTTTACGCAACCTTAGAAAAACGCACTTACGACGCCTTGCTCCATATCAAACCAGCAATTACCGAAGACCCTTCCATTCTGCTTCTCGATGTAGATGATACAGCCATCGCCAACGTAGGTATCTGGCCCTGGAGCCGGGAAGTTATGGCAGAGGGACTCATTACCATGAGGGAGTTTGGAGCAGCCTATGCGGTATTCGATATTGAATATACAGAACAGAGCCCCCGGGGAATCAATTCAGAACTAATCAATGATACTATACCTAAATCCCTCTCTTATGAATTTGCTACGCTGTACCGCAACGTGCAGGATCTATTTACCGCTCTAAAAAACCGTCAGATTAGTCTAAAAGATGCAGAAGATTACCTGAAGCAGCTTCAAATTATGACCGAACAGTCTAAAACCCAACTTTTAACTAGCATTAAGGGCATTATCCGGGACAACGATACCTTCTTAGGGCAGGCCGCACGATTTTTCGGAAATGCCTTTTTTACGATCAATATGCTACCTAGCGGAAAGGAAAACATACCCGAAGAACTTCGCACCTTAGCTAAAGAAAAACTTCCGCTTTCCAACGTAAAGGCCGAAGCCGCAATTCCCTATAAAACCTCGGATATCCGGCCTGCTATCCTTCCCATTTTAGCTCCAGCAGCCGGAGCAGGATTCCCTAATGTAGAGGTAGATTCCGATGGGGTGCGCCGACGCTTGTATTTAATCTTGGAGTATGAAGGGAAATATTTCCCCCAACTCGCCTTTTCGGCTTTGTACCATAAAATAGGACAGCCCAACATCACTATTAAAAAAGACCGGATCATCCTAGAGGGAGTCGAACTACCCAATAAAGGGAAAACTACCCTCCAGGTTCCCCTAGCAGAAGATGGAACCGTGTTAATTAACTGGCCAAAGAAAACCTACTGGGACAGTTTCCGTCACCTTTCTTTCTGGAACTTAGAGTTAGTTCGGAGGCAGGAACAGGTATTGATTCGGAACCTGGAACTTATGGATGAGGATCACTACCTTTCCTATCACACGGATCCCAATTTCCTGGAACTGTACCATCAGGCTAAGGCGATTCGCGAAGAAGTTCTTCAAGGGGGAGATCGCTCTAAAATCGATGAATATATTGCCCTGCGTAAAGAGTTTTTTAAACAGGCAGAGGCCTTTGTAAAGGGACCAGCCGAAGCTGCTATCCTTGCGGAGATAGACGAAGTACTTACCTCTCCCCGGTATACTGAAGCTCAGAAAGCCCAAATTAAAGAAATCCGGGCTACAGTTGTGGGATTTTTGAAAACTTACGCTCTTTAATGCAGGATATAATAAAAACGAGGGATATCTTAGCCAAGAACCTACCCGGATCTTTTTGCATTATCGGGAACACCGCTACCTCCACTACCGACCTTGGGGTAAA
>JBDNDI010000263.1:0-4035 GCA_046719195.1 Spirochaetales bacterium
AAACTTAGACAGCATTTCTTAGGCCCTTTTTCCTGACTAGAATCCGGAATCCCTCCTAATCTTTTATAGTGTATTCTTTACTCTTCCTGCTCATTCTCACCTGTTATCCCGTATTCCTTTATTTTATTTAACAGTGTTCTACGGGTTATGCCAAGATCTTCTGCTGCCCGGGTACGATTTCCTCGGTGTTTTGCAAGCGCTTCCAGTATTGCTTTCTTTTCCAAATCTTTCAGGCTGAGTCCTCCCTTGGTTATTATGGATTCCACCTTAGGGGGAGAAAGTTCCTCTTCTATCCTCCTATCTGCTTCGGTTTCAGGGCCCACTAGATTATTGTCTAAAAAAATTCCTAAATCTTTTGGTTGGATTACTTCATCTTCAGCTAATATACAAGCCCGTTCTATCAGATTTTCCAACTCCCGGATGTTTCCAGGAAAAGGATACTGTTGTAACGCATGTAGAGCCTCCGGAGCGAATCTCTTAGCTTTTCCTCCTACGGTTTTGCGTATTTTTTCTAAAAAATGAAGAGCTAATAAAGGTATGTCTTCTGTCCTATCTCTTAGAGGGGGCAGATGAAAACGAATAACGTTTAAACGATAAAACAAATCTTCCCGAAAAGTTCCTGCTTTTACTCTTTCCTCTAAGTTCCTGTTTGTAGCTGCTATAATTCTTACATCTATGGGGATAAACCCAGTACCTCCCAAACGTTGTATTTTTCGCTCCTGGATAGCCCGGAGTAGTTTTACCTGGAGATGGATAGGCATGTCACCAATTTCGTCTAAAAAAAGAGTCCCGGAAGAAGCAACTTCGAACATCCCCTCTTTGCGCCGCTCAGCGCCAGTAAAAGCTCCTCGTTCATATCCAAAAAGCTCACTTTCTACTAGAGTATCCGGGATACCGCCTAAATTGACCGGTACAAAAGGACCATTGGCCCGATTAGATAACCGGTGGATCTCTCTCGCTAATACTTCCTTCCCTGTTCCACTTTCACCCGTTATTAAAACCGTAGACTGAGTGGGGGCAACTTTTTCTACTAGCCTGCGGATCTGAAGCATGGCAGAGCTTTCTCCTATCCACCCCTCTAACCCCTTTCGATCTATTACCTTTTTCCGAAGTACCTGCTCTTCTTCAATCCGGCGTAACCGAAGCACTAGCTCCTCGGGATCAAAGGGCTTTACTAGGTAGTCTCGGGCTCCTAGTTTCATAGCAGAAACTGCATCTTGTACCTCTCCAAAAGCTGAAATCATAATTACCGGAACTGTTGGACCTTCGGAACGTATCCATTGTAACAAATCCAAGCCCGAGATGCCGGGCATTTTCAGGTCTACTACCACAGCATCAAACACCTGCTTTTCTAAAAGGGTTTTGCCTTCTTCCCCCCTAGAAGCTCCGATAGCCTCTATTTTTTCTAATGCAAGGTACTCTAATAGGGAATCCCTAAGATTTTTTTCATCATCAATTACTAAAACGCGCATGACCTTCCTCGCTAATTTTTGGCAGTACGATTTTTACCTCCGTCCCCCCTCCCTCGCGAGGTATAACAGAGAGTTTCCCTCCAGCAACCTCTACAAATCGCTTGGAAATCGATAATCCTATACCGGATCCGGTAGGTTTGGTTGTAAAAAAGGGGTCAAAAATTCTTTCTTCGCTTCCTTTTGGAAGCCCGCATCCCCTGTCCTTTACTTCAATTACTACCTGATTCCCTTCGGCGATGATCTTTACCAATATAAGTTCTCCTTGTTCCTTCTGCGTTTCTTCCTGCGTGCCTGGTTCTTGAGACTCTCGCACCGGTAAACTTTCCACAGCATTTTTTAAAATATTTTCTAAAATGGTTCGAAACCTATCGCGATCTATGCGAACCCAAAGTGTTTTTGGCTCTTTTTGAGGTACGGAAAACGCAATGGAAATTGGAAACCTACCGATTAGTTCTTTAGTAAAAGCTACTGCATCTAGAGGCTCCGGATTACCCACAGGATTTTTTAAAAAGTCTCCCACCTTGTCCACTAGCATTCGCAACCGGTCCACTTCTTCGGTGATGATTTTTAGATTCGGATGATGGGTTGGAGGCAGCACCTTTTGCAAGGTAGCAGTCTGTATACGGATTACCCCTAGGGGGTTCTTTATTTCATGAGCTAAAGTTCTTGCTGCCTCTCCTAATTGTACAAGCTCCCGGTTTTTTTGTTCTGTTTTACGATAGGATAGATTCTTGCGGTACATAAGAGTGGTACCTAAAAAGATCAAACTTAATAATAGGGGGATAACGAAAAATCCTATTCGAAGGAATCTCTGACTGCTCTGCCAGTCCTTTATATCAATTTCTAAGTATACCACCCTAGCTGCCGGAGGCGGAGGAGAATCCATCGGAGGAGAATAGCCCCGCATACGCCCCCACATGCCCCGCATAGCATCCCTATCCATGGGCATTATCCCTACGGTTCGTAGAATCAACAATCTATTAGAACGAAAATCTATCCGGTTAATCCTGCCCCAGGAAAGTTCTGCTTCTGTCAATAAAGAGCGAATGCTGGCCGGTGCAGTACCATACCGGTTAAGGACTCTCCCCTCCCCATCATACACCCCAAATCCCACAATATCTTTCGGCAAATCTTCTAGCCGCAGGGTGGGTCGTGCCCGAAGAGATTCCATTAAATCGGCAGCTAAGCGAAAGGTGTTTATCTCTAGCATCTGCTGGCTGTGGGTTTGCTCACGGTGCAGAAAGAAAACGGAGAGAAGGAGTAGAAATAAAAAGGTTGCAATAGAAACCCCATAAAAAAGGACTTCTTCCCGTACCTGTTTTAACTTCACCTTAATAATATAGCATGAACAATGCCAACTGCCCATGGATCGGTTCCAGGATTCAAGGAGTTATTAGGGGAATAAAAAGCCTTCCGATCACTCTCCCAATACAAAAGTGAGAAAATTTTATCCATGTATACACATCCGTGGATACCGGCACATAAAATGGGAAAAAGTTGCTCAGGTCCAATAAGTGGCACCATTGCAATGAAAGGTCTGACCGCTCATAGCTGCAGGACACTCAAACGAGGCATACAGGACTAAAGAAACGACCTCGTCTGGCGAAATTAAACGCTTAAACGGCATCTCCTGAATTACCTTTTGCCTTTTATCAGGATCTATAGAATCAAACATTGGGGTCTCTACAGGACCAGGTGCAATGGCAAAACAAAGAATTCCTTCTGAAGCCCACTCTAATGCCCAATGTCTAGTTAAATATAAAAGGCCGGCCTTGGTAGCTCCATAAGCTGGAGTAGCATTTACATGAGGCCGTCCCGCTGCACGGGAAGAAATATTAATAATTCGACCTTGTTGCGAACATCTTAACATGGGGAATAAGGCTTTAGTTAAAAGGAAAGGCCCTGTTAGATTTACCGCTAACACTTCCTGCCAGTCTTTTTCAGAAGTATGTAAGGTATCTGAACGCGTAATAAACCCTGCATTATTTATTAATACATCTACATGATTCCATATTTCCTGAATACGCTGAACTATATTTTCAATCTCAGTCGGTCTGCTTAAGTCGAGAGCTCCAACCTCTACAAAAGACATCCAATGTTGCTCTTGAATCAAAGCACATAAGGAGTCTGCATCCTTATCTATAGCAAATACTTTGCATCCTTTTTCTACAAAGGCCTTTAAACAAACCCTTCCAATACCTCCCCCGGCCCCTGTTAGAACTATATTTCTCATTTGTTCTTTTTCCGATAAGACAAATATTCAATAATAGTTACTGTGGGACCTCCCGCTACTCCTAAGAGAGTAGAGCTCCTTTCTGGAACAATCGTAAGTACTGCAAAACAAAACAGGAAGACCCTTATCCATATATTCGTAAGGTTTCTTATTAAAAAACCGGATACAGCGGCAACTAGAAAAAAAGTACCTAATACCGTAATGAGCAGGACCTCTAGAAGGGCGGGTAAAGAACCCACAAGAAGCAATCCTGGTTTATATACCAATACGAAGGGGACTAGGAAAGCAACTGTTGCGTATAAAAAAGCAGTCCAACCGGTTTTCCAACTA
>JBDNDI010000264.1:0-4003 GCA_046719195.1 Spirochaetales bacterium
AAGAAATGGTTGCGTATCCCTCTACTCTTTAGGTTCCACCGGCTTTGGTTATCGTATAGAAGAAATCGGCAGAACCCTTCCGGAAGGAGAGAGCGAACTAGAGGAGAAAAAGATATGAGGGCCTTCCTACGCCGAGTCCTGTATTTTTTGCTTTTCTTAGTTCTATGGCAAGGGGTTGTGGTGATTTTTGGAATTAAAGAGTTCATTATTCCCTCACCTATAAAAACGCTTTCTCAAATCCTCCTTCCCTCACTATCAGCCAGATATCAATGGCTTACCCACATAAAAGCCACTTTTCTAGAGATCATTGTTAGTTTCGTTGTCACAGCAGTAGCAGGGAATCTGGTAGCCCTTGCTATAAGCTGGTCACGCACCGTAAAAGGTCTTATTACCCCCATCATTGTATTCTTCAACTCTTTGCCAAAAATCGCCTTAGCGCCGCTTTTTCTCCTCTGGTTCGGATATGGACTGTTACCTAATACTTTAATTGCTGTAATGATCGCGTTCTTTCCCATTGTAATTAATACAACTACCGGACTTGAACAGGTAGAAGAGGATTTACTAGACCTGGTTCGATACCTAGGCGCTTCAAAAGGACAAATTTTTACTAAAATAAAGATACCTAATGCTCTACCCTATATATTCTCCGGATTTAAAATCAGTGCCACCATGTGTGTGGTAGGCTCTATAGTGGGGGAGTTCATTGCTTCCGACAAAGGTCTTGGATACCTTCTGAAGGACGCTCAGGCCTTTATCGATACCCCCACCATGTTTGCCTGCCTGCTTCTTATATCCCTTTTAGGTATTCTTTTCTTTGGCACCATTTCCCTTTTAGAAGCAAAAGTGTTGTACTGGCTACCCCAGGGCACAGCTAGGAGCTTACCATGAGAACCGAGTCCAAAATCTCTAATAAAAAACCACTTCCTCGACTACGTACTATAGGGAAATGGGTTCGAAACAACTTACAGAAAAATCTCCATTCTTTCGTTGTGGTACTCAGTTTCTTCTTCCTCTGGGAAATTGCTGTATGGGTGTTCCGGATTCCGCAATTTATTCTTCCTGCTCCTAGTACCGCATTAGAACATCTTTTACTCCCCCGCACAGATGCGAACTATCGGTGGTCTTACCATATTTCCTCGACTGTACTCACTATTGGTCTAAGTTTCTTTGTAACTTCTACTGTTGGGATTCTCATTGCCCTAGTTTTAGCCTGGTCAAAAAAGCTTAAAGAAATTATTTTACCCGCTTTTGTATTTATAAATAGTCTTCCCATAATTGCGATTGCTCCTATTATTCTCCTGTGGATGGGATACGGCATTTTTACCAATATGGTTATTGCCTTTCTTGTTGGCTTTTTCCCCGTTGTAATTAACACCACAACAGGGCTAGAAGCGGTAGAGGAAGACCTGTTAGATTTAGTCCGATACCTTAATGCTTCTAAACTCCAGGTATTTGTAAAAATTCGTATTCCCAATGCGCTCCCCTATATATTTTCTGGTTTAAAGATTTGTTCCACCATGAGTATTGTGGGGGCAATTGTTGGAGAGTTTATTGCTTCAGACCGAGGATTGGGATACATCATCATTAATGCCCAGTATTCCATGAATACTCCTCCTATTTTTTCTTCTTTAATCCTAATCTCCTTGGCCGGGGCGCTACTATTTACCTTGGTTGCCCTGGTGGAACGTATCGTTATGCCATGGACGGCTGTTGTAGCCGAACAATAAATATTTTATTACGGAGGTGTGTTATGAGTACCAAGAAAAAAATCCTATACGTACTCTTACTTCTAACCTTAGGAGGTTTTCTCCTTTTCGGAGGTGGGAAACAGGAAAGTGCTCCTACAACCCCTGCGAAAGAAGCACCTAAGGCACTAGAAAAAGTCGATTTCCAGTTGAACTGGAAAATCACCGGGGATCATGCTCCTTACTATGTAGCCCTAGAAAAGGGTTGGTATAAGGAGGAAGGCCTAGATGTAAATGTTATTATCGGACAAGGCTCCGGATATACAGTACAGGTAATCGATACAAAAAAGGCAGATATAGGTATTTCAGATGCGCCCGTACCCATTACCAACCGGGCAAAAGGAGCAAAAGTTAAGATCATTGGGATTATTTTCGATAAGCATCCCAATTGTATGTATTTCTGGAAAAGTTCGGGCATTGCTAAACCGCAGGACATAGTAGGGAAAACCGTTGCCGTTCCTGCCACAGATGGTCACAAGGTAATGTGGCCAGCCTTTGCTAAACAAATCGGCGTAGACGCAGAAAGTGTGAAATTTGTTAATATTGAACCTGCAGCTAAAGTATCTGCCCTAGCTTCGAAAAAGGCTGATGTGGTATTTGAGCTTTACACCGGCAAGCCCTTTATGGAAAAAGCCATTCCTCCCGATCAACTAGGGTACTTTGTGTGGTCGGATTATGGTTTTAATGCGTATGCACATTCCTACATTACCCATGATGATACAATCAAAAGCCGGCCCGATATGTTACGAAAATTCCTGAAAGTAACCTACAAAGCCTGGGACTATACGTTGAAAAATCCAGTGGAAGCCATAGAAATACTGGGAAAGTATCACCCCATTAATAAGGATGATTATGTGGCAAATTTACGGGTCGTTATGGATTTCTTCAAAACAGATCGGTACAAGAACTACGGTATTGGTTATATCGATCCCGGCAGGATGCGGGAAACAGTAGAGCTGGTGGCAAAGTACATGAATGTGCAGATGAACTTTCCGCCAGAAGACGCGTACGATGCTTCTTTCCTGCCTTCTCCACCCTTTAAATACAACTGGTAGGAGGTTCCTTTGAAAAGCACCCCCCTTCTTTCCATACGTAACTTAAAGAAGATATACAAAACCCGGGAAGGAGAACTAGAAGCCCTAGGAAGTGTAACCTTTGATATTTATCCCCAAGAGTTTGTTAGTATTGTAGGCCCTTCCGGATGTGGGAAAACTACCCTATTAAAGATTATAGCCGGATTGCTGTCTAAAACCTCGGGAGAAATCTTTGTGGATAAAAATCAATTTGATCCTTCCCGGGAAGTGGGGTTCGTTTTTCAGAAATCCCTTCTTCTTCCGTGGCGGAAGGTAATTGATAATGTACTTTTGCCAATAGAAATCTTAAAATTAGACAAAAAAAGCTATGTTCAAAAGGCGCTTGCGCTTCTAGAATTAGTAGGCCTTGCAGGGTTTGAAAACAACTACCCCAACGAACTATCGGGAGGCATGCAGCAACGTGTTTCTATTGCCCGAGCCTTGATTCATGACCCTAAACTAATTCTAATGGATGAACCCTTTGGAGCGCTGGACGCCCTAACGCGGGAACGGATGAACTTAGAACTGCTTCGCATCTGGAGTGAGTCGCAGAAAACAATTCTCTTTATTACTCATGGGATTCAAGAGGCTATCTTTCTTTCCGACCGGGTAATAATCCTTTCTGCTAGGCCCTCCCGAATGATCAAAGCCCTAGATATTGATCTCCCCCGTCCCCGGACCATGGAAGTACGGAGTTCTCCTGAGTTTGGAGCTTATTCCCTTGAAGTGTACAAGTGCCTGGAACTAACATAATGAGTCAAATGAATTAAAGGAAAAGATATGCTTGGGCTTGGAGCAAATAATGGCTCTCTAAATGCTTCCGATCGTCTTTGGGGTGTAGGTATTCGGGGCGCGGGTCAGGTAGCATATCAGTACGCTTCGGCTATACAGGAAGACCCAAACCTATGGCTTGCCGGTGTTTCCAGTCGTACCAAAGAACATGCAACCCGGCTAGCTACCCACTTTAAATTTGGGGGCAAACCCGAGCCCAAGGTTTATTCCACCTATGAAGAGCTTCTTCAGGACTCGGAGGTAGAAATAGTAATAATCTGCATGCCTAATTACCTTCATGCTTCCGAAGCTAAGCTAGCTCTTACAGCAGGAAAGCACCTTGTCTTAGAAAAACCTCCCGTTATTTCGTTTGAAGAGCTAAGGGAACTCAGAGAAACCTACCGAATTGCCCGG
>JBDNDI010000265.1:0-4002 GCA_046719195.1 Spirochaetales bacterium
ATATCGCACCAAAGAACATGTAGCGATAGATTTTCTTACAAAAAAGATTCCTCTTCACTACCAACCCTTTATACGGATTCTCCATGCCCTGATTATTCTATTTGTGTCCGGCATTATCGTTTTTTTTCGGTTTACCCCACACCTTAAAAAGCTTAAATCAAATTTTCCCTACCCTTGAATGGATAAAGTATGGGTACATGTATTTTGCCCTTCCTTTGGGATACTTCCTTTTAGGATTGTTCTGCATCGAAGAAATTATCAAGTGTCTCCACACCTTATCTACATCTCCCAAATAGGAGTAAGCCCTATGTTTATTGTTCTTGTGGTAATGGTTGCGCTATTAGGAGTTCCTATTGTTTTTTCCTTAGCTTTTGGACCTTTTGTTGACCTTCTTCTCAACGAAAAATCCTTCATGATAGGCACTCTTATTCAGAGGGCACTAGCAGGCATAGGGAAATTCGAGCTATTTTGCTGTATGTGGCTGAAAAAAATCTCTTTGGAGATGCTGCCTACTTTAATGGTATGCCTGTTTACGCCCTTTATTCTGCCGTCATCGATTCAATAGCTTATTTCTTCCCTAGAAAAATACTTGAAGGGTTTATATTTCCCAAATATCCGGAATTATTTAAAAACCTCACTTCCTTTTTAGCTTATAAAGTAGGGGTTCTACTTCATCATTTGTGTGATTTGCAGAGCACCGATTTACAGGGTAAAGTTTGTCGACTACTTTGTGATTTAGCCCAATATGGGAAAAACCGATCAGAAATTTACCCTCACATTACCCAACAGGAAATGGCTATAGCGTTAGGGATGCATAGAGCTACTTTCAACCGAATTATCTCCCAGTTGCGGGATGCAGGTATCCTAGGCCAGGTGACAAAAAAGCGTATTCAAATTCTAGATTTGGAACGCCTTGTACAGCTAGCCGAAGGCACTTACGCCTTGTAATCTATTAGCACTAAGGAACGGGAAGTACAAACCCCTACGATAACAATCTCTAGTACGAAAAAATACTTTTTTGAAAATATCCGACAAGGATATTGCTGTAGAAGGAATTTTAGATCCAGAAATTCTTTTCCTCTATATTTATCCGGAAACGAATCATAAAAACAGAAAAGCCCTACAGGCGAGAATACTAACAGCCCCCCATACTCAACCAAATGCTTAGATATACATCTCAGCCGGTTGACCGGATACAAGTTAGATACTACATTTAAGATTGAGCCCTATGAGTGATGATCGAAGTCATCAGACGGTTAAACAAATAGTCCCGGTAGAGCATATTCTGCCCAACAAACTATTCATTATTCCTCTATTAGGTAAACCGATATTCCCTGGTATTTTTACCCCTCTTATGATTGCAAGCCAGGAAGATATTGCGGTTGTAGAACAGTCCCTGTCTACCGATTCCCTCATTGGTTTATTGCTAGTAAAAACCGAGGAATTAGAAGCCCGACCTACAGCAGCGGATTTATACACCGTAGGCACAGTGGCTAAAATTATTAAAAAAATCAACTTACCCGACGGTGGCATTAATGTGTTTATTTCCACCCTAAAGCGATTCCGGGTTAAAAAGTTCCTAAAAGACTCCAACCCTATAGTGGGTGCTGTAGAGTATTTAGAGGACGAAGAGGATAATACCTTGGAGGTAAAAGCTTTAACCCGGGCAATTCTTACCGAGATGAAGCAAATTTCGGAAAACAATCCTCTGTTTTCCGAAGAGATGCGGTTAAACATGGTAAATATCGACCATCCGGGAAAAATTGCCGATTTTATTGCTTCGATCCTCAATGTAGAAAAAAAAGAGCAGCAACGCATTTTAGAAACCACCAATGTGCATAAACGGCTAGAACAGGTGTTAATTTTTATTAAAAAAGAACAGGAACTGCTTAGAATCCAGAAAAAAATACAGGCTCAAATAAACGAAAAAATCGAAAAAAGCCAACGGGAATACTTCTTAAAGGAGCAACTAAAGGCAATAAAGCAGGAGCTAGGGTTAGCGGTAGATGCAAAAAGCTCTGAATACCAGAGATTCAAAGAAGCCGTTGAAAAGCTACCCCTTCCAAAGGAGGTCCGTGAACAGGTAGAGCAGGAGTTAGAAAAATTCAGCCTAATGGATCCCAATGCCTCGGAGTTTATCGTAACCCGTAACTATTTGGACACTATTGTTTCCCTCCCCTGGGCAGATCCAAAACCCGAAGAAATCGACATGGAATGGGCTAAACGGATCCTTGACCGGGATCATTATGGATTAGAAGATGTAAAAGAAAGAATTTTAGAGTACCTAGCGGTTCGGAAATTAAAAAAAGATACGAAAGGTTCCATTCTCTGTCTGGTAGGCCCCCCGGGGGTAGGGAAAACTTCCATCGGAAAAAGCATAGCCGGCGCCTTAAATCGTAAGTTTTTCCGATTCTCAGTAGGAGGCATGCGGGATGAAGCAGAGATAAAGGGACATCGCCGTACCTATGTAGGTGCTATGCCCGGCAAGATTATTCAGGGGCTAAAAATAGTCAAAGCGAAAAATCCTGTTTTTATGATCGACGAGATTGATAAATTAGGGGTTTCTTTTCAGGGAGATCCCTCCTCTGCTCTGCTTGAAGTACTAGATCCCGAACAGAACGTAGCCTTTCGGGATCACTACTTAGACCTTCCCTTTGACATTAGCCAGATCCTTTTTATTGCTACCGCAAATACCCTAGACACGATTCCCCGCCCTTTACTAGATCGGATGGAGGTAATTCGACTATCTGGTTACATAGAACAGGAGAAAATTGCCATTGCCCGAAAGTATCTTATTCCTAAATCCCTTGCTTCTGCAGGCTTAGAAAAAACAACCGTCCAGTACACTACAGCATCTTTAACCGAGATAGCCCGGGGATACTCCCGCGAAGCTGGGCTTAGAAACTACGAGAAAGCCCTGGATAAAATACATCGAAAAATTGCCCGCAAAGTGGTACTAAACGAAATAACCCTACCTGTAAAAATAACCCCAGAACTATTGGAAGAATATTTAGGCAGGCCTCCTTTCCCGGAGGAAGAAACCAAACGAATCTCCGCCCCAGGACAGGCTATTGGGCTAGCCTGGACCCCTTTCGGAGGAGACACCCTACTAATAGAAGCAATAGCCAATCCAGGAAAAGAAGGGTTCCGACTAACCGGCCAGCTAGGCGAGGTAATGCAGGAATCCGCTAATATTGCCTATAGCTATGTACGACATATTGCTCCCAGATTCAAAGTTTCAAAGGATTTTTTTGAGAAAAACACCCTGCACCTTCACATACCTGCGGGCGCTACTCCCAAAGACGGACCTTCTGCAGGCATCACCATGGCATCCGCCCTTCTTTCTTTAGCAACAGGCCGGAAAATTCGCCGCGGCTTAGCCATGACAGGAGAGCTATCCTTATCGGGGAACGTACTTCCCATCGGCGGATTAAAAGAAAAGGTTATTGCTGCCCGGAGAGGAAAAATTAAAAATATTATTATTCCGAAACAAAACGAAAAGGATCTTTCGGAAATCCCCAACCATGTAAAACAAGGGTTAACCTTCCATTTAGTAGAGCGGATGGAGGAAGTAATTAAATTATTGTTCTAATTTAAAGAGCTAAAAAACCTTCACCGATTCTTTACAGGAATACTATTCTTTATAGAATCCATAGGAGGATAAATTTTGGCTCCTCCGATGTTTAAAGCTCTATATCCGTCCCTCCTTACTCTTCCTGGGGGTTGTGTTTTTTAAAAAATTCTTTCCTACTTGTCAATTTCTAGAATAGTAGAATATATTAATCATAATATGCGAAAACCTCGCAAAGAAAGTTCCCCTATACACTCGAATCCTGCCTCTTCTGCTTCTCCTTCTACCCCTTCCTCTAGATCCGTTTCTACTCCCATAGTAGTAGGTATAGGAGCTTCGGCTGGGGGGCTAGAGGCTTTGGAACAATTTTTTCGTCACATGCCAGTTGACTCAGGACTTGCTTTTGTGGTTATCCAACACCTTTCTCCCGA
>JBDNDI010000266.1:0-3999 GCA_046719195.1 Spirochaetales bacterium
AGCTAGTATTTTTTTCAAGGTTTCTCCCATCTCCCGGCCTTCGGTTTCTACCACCAAACCCTTTAAGAGCCCTAACCCCCGCACCTCCCCTAATCGAATCGGCCCGGAAGAGAAACGCTGGCACAGTCCTGCAAGAGCCTGGCCCAAAAACTCTCCTTTTTTCCGGACTTCCGCAAGAAAGGCCCTGTCGGTTACCTGATCCCAGAGGTAAGAGGCTACGGCAGTGGTTACAGGTCCGCCTCCAAAGGTAGTACCGTGATCACCCACGGATAGAAGGGAGTTAATCTTTCCCGGTATGAGGGTAGCAGATAAAGGTAAGCCGCCGGCAAGGGGTTTTGCCAGGGTAATAATATCCGGCTTTAAACCCACAGCTTCTGAGGCATACAGGTAGCCTGTCCGGCCTAAGCCGGTTTGTACTTCATCGGCAATTAAAATCAGATCAAAGGTGTCCCGTACTTCGTTTAGAGCCCGGGCAAACTCCGGTTTCATAACCTCCAGACCACCTTCACCCTGCACAACCTCTACAATAATGCCGGCAAAGCGGTCATCAACCAGGTGGCGTAAGGCCTGCCCATCGTTGTAGGGGCACACCTCCACACCCGGTAACAGGGGCTCATATGGCTCCCGATAGGCTTCGGTGGGGGTTACCGAAAGAGCACCCAGGGTTCGCCCATGAAAGGCATGCGAGAAAGTTAGAAGATGAAAATGTCCGGGGCCCCGGGTGCGTTTAGCATACAACCGGGCATACTTTAAGGCAGTTTCGTTTGCTTCGGTTCCGCTGTTGCCAAAATGTACAGCCTGGAAGGGCCCCGAGGAAATAAGTTTTTGCGCTAGTTCCAGAGTGGGTTCGGTGGTGTACAGGTTAGAAGAATGGGCAATCCGCCGGATCTGATCCGAAGCAATCTGAGCTATCTTCTCTACCCCATAGCCTAACGCATTTACTGCAATACCTGACCCAAAATCAAGGTATTTATTCCCCTGAACATCCCAGAGGTATACTCCTTTCCCTTCCCGAAGCACCAGCAGCTCGGTTCCATACTGTTTGGGAAGGGGAGTGCCATGGATTATCCCCTCGGAATCTACCGCAAGATTTGCGGAACTAGTGTTTTGCTTTACCTGCCTCATATTTTCTCCTCAATTCGAGTTCCCTGCTTGCCCACTAAAAGAGCCCGGAGATCACCCTGTTTCTGGTATTCCCCTATGGACACAAATCCTACTCCTGTTTTTAATGCCTCCAGGGAAGAAGTAATCTTGGGGATCATCCCTCCGCTAATCACCCCGGCCTGCATTTCTTGCTGGGCTAGGGAGGAATCGATCCGGGCCAACACCTGCCCCTCTTTCAATACGCCCGGAATATCTGATAGATACAAAAGGGCTTTAGCTTTTAATGCCTTTGCTAATTCCAGGGCTACTTCATCTGCATTAATATTTAAACCTGCTCCGTCCCTGTCCCGGGAAACCGAAGCTACAACCGGAAGGTACCCCCCTCCAAGTAAAAGGATGAGGACCTGGAGATCTACCCGGGTTATCCGACCGGTTCGGCTTCCAGCTTCTAAGGGTTCGGCAAGGAACAAGTCTCCGTCTGCTCCGCAAATCCCAACCGCACGTACCCCCCGGAAGGCAAATTGGCGAACTAAGCCTTTGTTCATCTTACCGGCCAGCACCATGTCCACAATATCCATCTCTGCAGCACTTGTTTGCCGTAGACCATTCCGAAACACGGGTTTAAGGCCAAAAACCTCCGATACTTTTGTTACTTCCGCCCCTCCCCCATGGACAAAAACAAAGCGGTACTCGGTTTGAAGCTCCTTCAATTCTTCGATCAATACACCTAAGGTTTCGGCGGAACTTGCGGCCCGGCCCCCCATTTTTAAGACACAGAGGGGAAGCATCTTAAAACTCCCCCTGCAGAGAAAGACCCGAGGTTTCCGGTAATCCAAACCGAAGGTTCATGTTCTGCACTGCTTGTCCCGAAGCACCTTTCAACAGGTTATCAATTACCGAGAATAGTATTACCCGTTTCCCTTCAATATGCCATCCAATATCACAACGGTTGGAGTTTCGCACCTCTCGAGTTTCTGGAATCCTCCGTCCTCGAAGGCGGATGAAGGGTCGTCCTTCGTAAGCTTCCCGGTATACCTGTTCCAGGTCTGAATCCGTTAGTTCCCGTACCGTTTCTACCACAGTGGTTACTGCCATACCCTGTTTTAAAGGCACTACATGGGGGATAAAGAAAAACTCTACCTTCTGTCCGCTCCCTTCTAAGATCTGACGTATTTCTGCGGCATGCCGATGGGTGGTGCCCGGCGCATAGGCATTGGTATTCTCTGCCCGTTCGCAGAACAGGTTGTTTACTTTGGCGCTCCGTCCTGCACCGGAAATGCCCGATAAGGCATTGACCACTACAAACCCCTCGATCCACTCTTTTCGCACCAGGGGTAAAAGCGGTAGGAGGGTGGCAGTGGGATAGCAACCCGGATTTGCGATAAGGTCGGCCTGCTCAATTTCCCGGGTGAACACTTCGGATAGTCCATACACAGCCTTGGATAGTAAGTCCGGCCGGGGGTGAGGTTCTTTATACACCGCCTGGAATACTTCCGGATTCTGAAAACGAAAATCCGCGGAAAGATCGATCACTACTGAGGAACTAAAAAAAGGACTCAATACAGAAGCCGAAGCTAAATGAGGCAAAGCCGCAAATACTACATCCGGTTTAGCTGCCGCTACTTCTTCTATAGAAAGAAGCAGGTCTCTACCCTCGGTTTTTTCCAAAATAGTGGGAGATAGTCCCCCATCCATCTCTAAAAGGCTAGTTCCTGCTTGAGAGGAAGAACCGGGAAAAATGCGACTCACTGCCCGATGCTGAGCAAGTAAGCGGAGCAATACCATTCCTGTGTAACCGGTGGTTCCTAATACAGCTACTTTCACTCTTATTCCTCCAAGTCGGGTATCTTTTCCCGTAATTTTTCTAAAATCTCTGCCCCCGTAATACCTTCCCGAAGTACCATTATTACCGTGTCATCTCCTGCTATAGTCCCCAAAATCTCCTCCATGTTCAGATTATCCAGAGCAAGGGCTACACTATTAGCATGTCCCGACAAAGTCCTTACCACTCCAATATTTCCACTAAACTCAATAGAAACATACCCCCGTTGAAAATCCTGAATATATCCCCTCTCCGACTCTTTCCGCTCCTCTTCTCCGGGTAACGTATAGTAATATCCATTTTCCCCCAGGGAAACCTTTCCTACTTTTAGGAGTTTTAAATCTCGGGATAAGGTAGCTTGGGTTAAGGAAAACCCTTCTTCTTGCAGATATCCTAATAAAGCTTCCTGGCTAGAAATTCGATTATTACGAATAATTCGCTTAATGGCTTTGAGTCGGATCTGCCGTTCTTTCATAGGAAACCTGCCTGAATATTTATACTGGATATTTGTATAAACTTACACAAAAAATCCTTCTTGTGCAAGTTCCTAAACCTTCCGATAGTTAGATACAGGAGACTGATGAAAAGAGACGGATACGCTGAACTTCACCCCACAGAAGATGGGATGCAACTATTCTGCACCTTCTACCCTCCCTTAGAAGGGGGACAGCTCTTAACGGTGGAGTACCTGGAGGTTTTGCTTAAACAAGCAGGGGTTACCACCGGTATTCTATGGGATGCAATTTCCGAAAGCATTTTTACCTGTAACACCGAAGGAAGAATCCAAAAAGATGTCCTTATAGCGAAAGGCACCCCGCCGGTAGAAGCAATTCCGGAACATATCGCCCTAAAGAGTCGCCTTCTCCAACGTAAAACCGCCGACGATTTAGAAACAGGTGGTCGAACCGACTACAAAAAGCTCCATTCCTATATCACTGTCCAGGAGAGGGAACCCTTAGGCAAGCTTCTGCCGGAACAGTCCGGTCAGGAAGGGGTAACTATCTACGGGAAACCCCTCACCCCACCTAAAAAACAAATCCGTTTATTAAAACCCGGCAAAAATGTGTCGATCC